>NZ_JAAGPL010000230.1:0-12462 GCF_017104785.1 Burkholderia sp. Ac-20353
TGCGGGCAATGTCCATTCACCCGCGATGAAGTGCTTTGCCTCTTCCATGCCTGCTCCTGTCGCCTCTTGTATCCAATGCAACGCTTCGTTTTGTTCGATGGCCGGACGCTGAGCGCGATTATCGCGCCGATCGTCATCCGGACGCCACCGATCGATTGGCTATAATGGCGCATTCTTTCCGGACATGCCGGCGGCGCGTGCCTCGACCGCGGCGTGCCCTGTCCCGAATTCCCTTCGACCAACAGAGAACGCTCATGAGCTTCAACCATGTTCCGGCCGGCAAGGACTTGCCGCAAGATTTCAACGTCATCATCGAGATTCCCGCGCAAAGCGATCCGGTGAAGTACGAAGCGGACAAGGAGCTCGGTCTCCTCGTCGTCGACCGCTTCATCGGCACGGGCATGCGCTACCCGGTGAACTACGGCTACATCCCGCAGACGCTGTCGGGTGACGGCGATCCGGTCGACGTGCTGGTGATCACGCCGTTCCCGCTGCTGGCAGGCTCGATCGTGCGCTCGCGCGTGCTCGGCATGCTGCAGATGACCGACGAGTCGGGCGTCGACGCGAAGCTGGTCGCGGTGCCGCACGACAAGATCTGCCCGATGACGGCGAACCTGAAGTCGATCGACGACGTGCCCGAGTACCTGAAGGACCAGATCAAGCACTTCTTCGAACAATACAAGGCGCTCGAGAAGGGCAAGTGGGTGAAGGTCGAGGGCTGGGCCGGCATCGATGCCGCGCACAAGGAAATCACCGACGGCGCCGCGAACTACAAGAAGTAAGCGGCGTTCCGGCCGGGATGGCCGGTCCGTTCGACGCGAAAAACCGCGCGAGCCTCGTTACGAGGCCGCGCGGTTTTGTTTTGCGCGGGCGGTTTACTTCGGCGCGGAGGCCGGTGCGGGTGTGCTGCGGCGAGTCGGCGGGGTCTTCGCGGCCGGGCGCGTGCGTGCCTTCGACGTCGTCATCGCGGCCGGGCCCGTGCGGGCTGGCGATCGGGTGGCCGTGGCGCGACCGCGTTTCGGCGCGTCGCCGTTCGGGGCGGCCGTATCGTCTGCGACCGCCCGCACCACCGGCAACACCGATTCGAGCGTTCTGATGCCCGCAGCCAGCTCGCGCTTCTGCGCGGCCGTCAGTTGCTTGACCCGATATTCGGCGCGCAACGCGCTCGACCGGTCGGCGAGCGGGAACGACGCGAGCACCGCGCGCGGCTTGCGCGAGCGCGTGTAGCGCGCACCCTTGCCGGCCGCGTGTTCGTCGAAGCGCGCGGCCACGTTGGTCGTGATGCCGGTGTAGACGCTGCCGTCGGCGCATTCGATCAGATACAGGAACCAGGACATGACAGGGTGGCGGAACGCGAAGCCGCCAGTGTCTCAGAAAAGGCGCGCGTCGCGCGCTAGTCGCCGTCCCGCTTGAACGGATTGTGATCGCGCAGTTCGTCGACATACGCATGGATGTGGTCCGTCTCGCGTTCGAGAAAGCGCGACACCGCATCCGAGAACGCCGGATGCGCGAGCCAGTGCGCGGAATGCGTGACGGTCGGCAGGAAGCCGCGCGCGAGCTTGTGCTCGCCTTGCGCGCCGCCTTCGAACGTATCGAGCCCGGCCTCGATGCAGAACTCGAGCAGCTGGTAGTACGCGGTCTCGAAATGCAGGCACGGCACGTGCTCGACTGCGCCCCAGTAGCGGCCGTACAGCGTGCCGCCGCCGCCCGCGTCGCGCTGGTAGACGGCGAGCGCGCTCGCGATCGGCTTGCCGTCGGCTTCGGCGATCACGAGCAGCAGGTTCTCCGGCATCGTCTTGCCGATCGTGCGGAAGAATTCGAGGTTCAGGTACGGGCTCGAATAGTGGTCGCGGTAGGTCTGCCGGTAGCAGCGCGAGAAGAAGCGCCAGTCCGCATCGCCGATCGCGTCGCCCGCGATGCGCCGGAACGTCACGCCCGCGTCGCGCACTTTGCGCCGCTCCGCGCGGATGTTCTTGCGCTTCTTCTGCTCGAGCGTGTCGAGGAAATCGTCGAAGTGGCGATAGCCGTCGTTGACCCAGTGGAACTGCACGCCCTCGCGCAGCATCATCCCCATCGAGTCGAACAGTTGCGCTTCGGCTTCGGTCGGGAACAGCACATGCAGCGACGACACGTCGCTCTGCTCGGCGAGCGCGAGCAGCGTGGCCGCGAGGCGGCGGCGCGCATCGTCGTCGATGGCGAGCACGCGCGTGCCCTGTACGGGCGTGAACGGCACCGCGCACAGCAGCTTCGGGTAGTAGGGCACGCCATTGCGCTGGTACGCGTCGGCCCACGCCCAGTCGAACACGTATTCGCCGTACGAATGGCTCTTCAGGTAGACGGGCGCAGCGGCCGCGAGCCGGCCCGTGCGCTCGTCGGTCAGCGTGACGAAGCGCGGCGACCAGCCGGTCTCGTCCACCGCGCATCGCGCGATATGCAGCGCGTCGAGGAATTCGTGGCGCAGGAACGGCGTCGGGCGCGCGTCGCGTCCGAGCAGCGCATTCCATTCGTCGGCCGACACCTCGGCCGGGGACGTCAGGATGCCCGTGCGATAATCGATGCGTTCGTGTTTCAACCGTGTGAGTCCGTCCCGTTGGATGTCGCCGGACGCGCGCCGCCTGCCGCGGCCCGCCCCCGGAGCAATTTCATCAGCCGTTCACCGCGCGCCGCCGGGCAGCGCCGATCCCGTCATGAAGACCCGTATCGCTCTCGCTCAAATCAATGTCACCGTCGGCGATTTCGCCGGCAATGTCGCGCGTATCGTCGCAGCCGCGCGCGCCGCGCACAACGATGGTGCGCAGCTGATGATCGCTCCCGAACTCGCGCTGTCCGGCTATCCGCCGGAAGACCTGCTGCTGCGGCCCGCGTTCTACGCGGCGTCGGCGGTCGCGCTCGACACGCTCGCGGCCGAGCTGAAGGCGTTCGACGGGCTCGCGGTGCTGGTCGGCCATCCGCTGCGCGCGGCCGGCGAAGGGGCGGGCGGCGAAGGCAATACCGGCGACGCGGGTTCGTCAGGCGTCGATGGTAATGCAAACCGTCCGATCGAGCGCGGCGTGCCGCCGTCGGATACCTACAACGCGGTGTCGCTGATCGTCGGTGGAGAGATCGTCGGCACCTACCGCAAGCAGGACTTGCCGAACGCCGAGGTGTTCGACGAGAAGCGCTATTTCGCGACCGACGCCGAGCCGCTCGTGTTCGAGCTGAACGGCGTGAAATACGGCGTGATGATCTGCGAAGACGCGTGGCATGCGTCGGCCGCGCAGATCGCGAAGGCGGCCGGCGCGCAGGTGCTGCTGATCCCGAACGGCTCCCCGTATCACATGAACAAGGAAGCGGTGCGGATGGACATCCTGCGCGCGCGCATCCGCGAGACGGGGCTGCCGATGGTGTACGTGAACCTCGTCGGCGCGCAGGACGAGCTGGTGTTCGACGGCGGCTCGTTCGTGCTCGACGCGGCGGGTGAGCTGGTCGCGAAGATGCCGCAGTTCGACGAAGGGCATGCGATCGTCGAGTTCGATGGCGCGCGGCCGCTCGCCGCGGCGATTGCGCCCGAGCTGCCGCTCGAGGCGCAGGTGTACCGCGCGCTCGTGATGGGCGTGCGCGACTACATCGGCAAGAACGGCTTCCCCGGCGCGATCATCGGCTTGTCGGGCGGCGTCGATTCCGCGCTGGTGCTCGCGATCGCATGCGACGCGCTCGGGCCCGAGCGCGTGCGTGCGGTGATGATGCCGTCGCGCTTCACGGCCGACATCTCGACGACCGATGCGGCCGACATGGCGCGCCGCGTCGGCGTGCGCTACGACGAGATCGCGATCGCGCCGATGTTCGACGCATTTCGCGCGTCGCTCGCGGGCGAATTCGCGGGCCGCGCGGAGGACGCGACCGAGGAGAACATCCAGGCGCGCATCCGCGGCACGCTGCTGATGGCGCTGTCGAACAAGTTCGGCTCGATCGTGCTGACGACCGGCAACAAAAGCGAGATGGCGGTTGGCTACTGCACGCTGTACGGCGACATGGCGGGCGGCTTCGCGGTGATCAAGGACATCGCGAAGACGCTCGTCTACCGGCTCTGCCATTACCGCAACGCGGCCGCCGAATACGGCACGCGCGACATCATTCCGGAGCGGATCCTGACGCGCGCGCCGTCCGCGGAGCTGCGCGAGAACCAGACCGACCAGGACAGCCTGCCGCCGTACGACGTGCTCGATGCGATCATGCGGATGTACATGGAAGAGGACCGCCCGCTCGCCGGGATCGTCGCGGCCGGCTATGCCGAGGCCGACGTGCAGCGCGTCACGCGGCTCATCAAGATCAACGAATACAAGCGGCGCCAGGCGCCGATCGGGATCCGCGTCACGCATCGCGCGTTCGGCCGCGACTGGCGCTACCCGATCACGTCGCGCTTTACCGAAAGCCTCGATTGAGCCGCGCGCGGCGTAGAATCGGGGCCACGTCTTTTCATCCAAACGAGCATCGAGGGACAACCATCATGAAACGCATCACCGCCATCATCAAGCCGTTCAAGCTGGACGAAGTGCGCGAAGCGCTCGCCGAGGTCGGCCTGACGGGCCTGACCGTGACCGAGGTGAAGGGCTTCGGCCGCCAGAAAGGGCACACCGAGCTGTATCGCGGCGCGGAGTACGTCGTCGATTTCCTGCCGAAGATGAAGATCGAGGTGGTCGTCGCGGAAGCGCAGGTCGATCAGGTGATCGACGCGGTGATCGGCGCCGCGCGCACGGGCAAGATCGGCGACGGCAAGATCTTCGTGTCGGACGTCGAGCGCGTGATTCGCATCCGCACCGGCGAGGAGAACGAAGCGGCCGTGTAAGTGGCCAGGGCGTCGACATCCGCCGCCAATAAAAAAAGGTGCGATACCCTGTCGGGTACCGCACCGATACGCGCCTCTCGCAGCAGCGTGGAAAACTTGTCGAATCGATTCTGTGGGTCGAACGCGGATCAGAACAGGTGCTGGATGCCCGCGTAGACGCCCGTCTGGCTGCCGCCCTGTTTCGGGTTGCCCGTCGACACTTCGGTGCCGGCGCCGTTTGCGTTCAGGCCGAAGTTCGCGGTCTTGCTGTTGCGGACCGTGGCGACCTGGAAGTCGAGCAGCGTGCGCTTGGACAGGTTGTACGTGCCGCCGAGCGTGTAGATGTTCGCGTTGCCGCCGCCGTGGTTCGCGTTCACGTGGTAAACCGCCGCGATCAGCGCAGCCGCCGGCGTCGCTTGCCACGTCACGCCGCCCCAGACCTGCTGCGTCGACGTGATGCCGTTGTTGACTGCCGGGCCGGCGTCCGCGTGCGACGTCTGGTAGGCCGCCTGCAGCTTGAACGGACCGAGGAACACGTTCGCGCCCGCGAAGTATTCACGCGAGAAGTTGAACACGTCGTCGAGCTTGCCGTTCGCCGGGTTGCGCGCTTCGTCGTAGATGCCGCGCAGCTGGAACAGCGACGTCGTATAGGTCAGCTGGCCGCCAACGCTGCGGCCCTGGCCGGTCGTGCCGTTGCCGTTCCAGTTCGTCGCGTTCGACAGTGCGTACTGGCCGTAGAAGTCGAAGCCGTACAGCTTCGGCGACTGGTACGAAATGTTGTTGCTCGTCTTGTTCCAGTTGCGGCCGCGCACCAGCGACGCGCTCGACCACGCCGATTGTCCGAGCGGGTCGAAATCCCACACGCCGTTCGCGATCGCGAGTTCGCGACCGAGCAGCAGCGTACCGTACGTATTGTTCGCAATACCGACCGTCGCCCAGCGATTCCACAGGCTGCCGCCGCCCGGGCCCGCGCCGCTCATCGTGTCGAAGCTGCCTTCCAGCTGGAAGACCACCTTGTTGCCGGCACCGATGTCCTCGGCGCCCTTGATGCCCCACAGGCTCGTGCCCCAGTCGCCGCTTTCCGCGCGCCAGCGGGAGCCGTTCTGCATTCCGTTCAAGTACTCGATGCCGGCATCCAGGCGGCCGTACAGCGTGACGCTGCTTTGCGCGTGAGCGGCGATTCCAGCAGCCATCAGCGCTGCGGCGACCAAAGCTTTCTTCATCATCTCCTCCATACCCTGTCAAAAAGTCAACCCAGAACTGCACGAGATGCCCGACGCGCGAGCACCGGACAAAAGCGGGATAACCAGGGAGACCTCGCGCGAAGCCGGTGGACTTGGCGCGCAGGCAAGCGGACGGAATGACCGTTGAGCGGGCCCGCGGAACCGGGTCGGCCAGCGGGGTCTCCTTGTTGTGTTATGAAACAAAACTACATTTCATGAACTTCGTTTTGCTACTTTGGTTACTAATTTAGCAAAAATACAATTTTGTGGCGATGGAAATCGTTGTTTGACTAACACGTGTCGCCAAATTGCCATGCAACACGCGACGCAACAGCGTGCAGCGGCCTCGCGGATTGCCGCGAAAGCCTTGTCCTGAAAGGGAGACACGGTTTGCGGGAAGTTGCGTCAAGGATTGCCACTATTGACGCTGGGGAAAGCGTGGCGTAGGCGCCCGACGCAGCCAGCCGGCGCCCGAGTCGCCCGTCTACGCGAGATCGTCCGGCCGTGCGTCGAGCAGTTGCGCGCGAATCCAGCGGTGCGCATCGGTGCGCGCATGCTTCGCGTGCGAGTAGACCTTCAGCGTGTAGCGCGGGATCTCGAACGGCGCCGGAAAGACGCGGATCGGCGCCGCGCGGTGCAGCACCCGGGCAGCGCGGTTCGGCAAGGTCATCAGGAGTGCTGACTCCGCGATGATGAACGGCGCGGCGAGCACGGACGGCAACTGCACGGCGACCTGCCGCGCGAGGCCCAGCCGGTCGAGCACGTAGTCGACGACGCCGCGCGTCTCGTTCCATGGCGTGACGACCACGTGGCGCGCCGCGAGGTATTGCTCGAGCGTCACGCGGCGGCGGATCTGCGGATGATCTGCGCTTGCGATCACGACGTAGTCGTCCGAGAACCAGTCGAAATCCTCGATGCCCGGCGTGTCGGCCGCGAATTCCTCGTGGTAGCCGAGCGCGAAATCGATGCGGCCGGCCGCGAGCTCGTCGGTCGAGATCTTGCGGTCCGAGTGCACGACCCGGATCCGCAACTGTGGCGCGACGTGCTGGATCCGCGCGATGAACGCCGGCAGCACCGCGAACGCCGTGTAGTCGGTCGCCGCGAACACGAAGGTGCGTTCGCTGTGTGCCGGGTCGAAGCGGCGGGCGCGCGCGAGCCCCTTCGACATCGCGTCGAGCGCGTCGCCGGCCCAGGTCGCGATGTCGTTGGCGCGCACGGTCGGCTGCATCTCGTTGCCGAGCCGCACGAACAGCGCGTCGCCGATCGCCGTGCGCAGCCGCGCGAGCGCGTGGCTCAACGCGGACGGGCTCATCGCCAGTTCATGCGCGGCCGCCGCGACCGACCGGTGACGGTACAGCGCGTCGAACACGAGCAGCAGGTTCAGGTCGAGGCGGCGGAGATCGGGATGCATCATGTTCATGTCGGGATGAAGAAACTGCACTTCCTGCAGTGGAACGATGAACGTAGCATGACGTCTTCATCGGCGCCAGCGCGCGTTCAGGGCGCTCGCAGGGTGCCGCCATTTGCTTCATGCCGGCCGGGGAGGGCCTTTACCGTGAATATCGACATTCGTTCCGCCACCGTCGCCGACGTGCCGCTGATCCTGCGCTTCATTACCGAGCTGGCTGTCTACGAGAAAGCCGAGAACGAGGTGGTCGCGACCGTCGCGTCGCTCGAGCGCAGCCTGTTCGGCGAAGCGTCGCCGGCGCGCGCGCTGGTCTGCGAGGTCGACGGCGAGCCGGCAGGCTTCGCGCTGTACTTCTTTTCGTATTCGACCTGGCTCGGCCGGCAGGGGCTGTATCTCGAGGACTTGTACGTGTCGCCGCGCTTTCGCGGCGCGGGCGCCGGCCTGCGCCTCTTGAAGGCGCTCGCGCGGATCGCGGTCGATGCGGGCTGCGGGCGCTTCGAGTGGAGCGTGCTCGACTGGAACGAACCGGCGATCCGCTTCTACGAGAGCGTCGGCGCGGCGCCGCAAAGCGAGTGGGTGCGCTACCGGCTCGCGGGCGATGCGCTGCGCGCCTTCGCCGACGCGGCACCTGTGGATGCCGTGCCGTCCGACCGCGCGTAAACGCAACCGGGCGCCACGCGGCGAACCGCGAGGCGCCCGGCGGCGCGGCGGGATCGGGCGTCCCGGCTTACTTGAGGCTGCCCGACAGGAACTGACGCAGCCGCTCGCTGCTCGGATTCGCGAACACGTCGGCCGGCACGCCTTCTTCCTCGACGCGGCCCTGGTGCAGGAACATCACGTGATTCGACACATTGCGCGCGAAGCCCATCTCGTGCGTGACGACGATCATCGTGCGGCCTTCCTCGGCGAGCTTCTGCATCACCTTCAGCACTTCACCGACGAGCTCCGGATCGAGCGCGGAAGTCGGCTCGTCGAACAGCATCACGTCCGGATGCATCGCCAGCGCCCGCGCGATCGCGACGCGCTGCTGCTGACCGCCCGACAGGTGCGACGGATACTGCTTCTCGACCCGCGGCGGCAGCCCGACCTTTTCCAGATACTCGCGCGCGCGCTCCTCGGCTTCGCGCTTGCCGAGCTTCAGCACATTGACGGGTGCTTCGATCACGTTCTCGAGCACGTTCATGTGCGACCACAGGTTGAAGTGCTGGAACACCATCGAGAGCTTCGTGCGCACGCGCTGCAGCTGCTTCGGATCGGCGGCGCGCAGCGCGCCGGTCTTGTCGGGCGTCGTGCGCACTTCCTCGCCGTCGACGACGATGCGGCCCGCGTTCGGCTGCTCGAGGAAGTTGATGCAGCGGAGCATCGTGCTCTTGCCGGAGCCGGACGAGCCGATCACGCTGATCACGTCGCCCGCGTTCGCCTTCAACGACACGCCCTTGAGCACTTCGTTGCTGCCGTACCGCTTGTGGAGGTTGTCGACGAAAAGCTTTTGAGTCTGGGAATTCATCAATAATCCTGCGGAAACTTACTTGCCCTGCGGGCGCAGATACGCGAGCCAGCGGCGCTCGGCCTGGCGGAACAGCCACACGAGCGCGAACGAGATCACGAGATAAAGCAGCGCGGCGATGCCGAACGCGTGGAACGACATGTAGGTCGCCGAGTTGACGTCACGGGCGATCTTCAGGATGTCCGGCACGGTCGCGGTGAACGCAACCGTCGTCGCGTGCAGCATCAGGATCACTTCGTTGCTGTACAGCGGCAGTGCGCGGCGCAGCGCCGACGGCAGGATCACGCGGCGGTACATCGTGAAGGTCGACATCCCGTACGCGCGCGCGGCCTCGATCTCGCCGTAGGACGTTGCCTTGATCGCGCCCGCGAAGATCTCGGTCGTGTACGCGCAGGTGTTCAGCGTGAACGCGAGCAGCGTGCAGTTCATCCCTTCACGGAAGAACGCGTCGAGCATCGGCGTGCCGCGCACGACCTGCAGGCTGTAGAGGCCCGTGTAGCAGAGCAGCAGCTGCACGTACAGCGGCGTGCCACGGAACACGTACGTGTAGAGCCATACTGCCCTCGACAGCCACTTCTTCTTCGATACGCGCGCGACCGAGAGCGGCACCGACAGGCAGAAGCCGAGCCCGATCGACACGACGAGCAGCCACAGCGTGATCGCGACCCCGGTGGTCCGGTAGCCGTCGGTGAAGAGATAGTTGCGCCAGTATTCTTGGATGAGGTCGATCATAGGTCTGCCTTGCGGACGCCGGTCGAATAGCGCTTTTCAAGCCATATCAGCACGAAGTTCGAAATCGTCGTGATGGCCAGGTAGATCGCCCCCGCGATCAGCGTAAAGAAGAAGAACCGCAGCGTGCCCTTGCCGGCATCCTGCGACGCCTTCACGACGTCGGCGAGGCCGATGATCGACACGAGCGCGGTGGACTTCACGAGCACCTGCCAGTTGTTGCCGATGCCCGGCAGCGCGAAGCGCATCATCTGCGGGAACATCACGCGCGTGAACACCTGCCAGTTCGTCATCCCGTATGCGCTGCCGGCCTCGAGCTGGCCGCGCGGCACCGACAGGAACGCGCCGCGGAACGTCTCGGTGAAGTACGCGCCATAGATGAAGCCGAGCACGAGCACGCCGGCGAGGAACGGATCGATGTCGATCTGGTCCCAGCCCGCGAGATCGGTGAGCTGGTTCAGCCAGATCTGCAGGCTGTAGAACAGCAGCAGCATCAGCACGAGGTCCGGCACGCCGCGGATCAGCGTCGTGTAGACGGTGCCGACGCCGCTCGTGAAGCGGTTGCGGGACAGCTTCGCGGCCGCGCCGAGAAGGCCCAGCAGGAACGACAGCGCGAGCGAAAGCACCGCCAGTTTGACGGTTTGCCAGGTGCCGGCGAAGATCAGCGGGCCGTAGCCTTGAAGAAACATATGTGGTCCCTGGTGTGGTCCCTGACGGCGCACCGGGTGCACCGCGAAAGACGCGCCCCGCATGCTGCGCGGAACGCCCCGTGCGTATCATGACCGTCCGCCCCGGCGGGGGCGCCGGGCCCGCCTGCCGCGGGGGCGGCGGGCGAGGGTGCGGGCGGCGCGTGGTTTGACTGCCTGGTTTGACTGCGGTTACTGCGCGGACGCGAGGCAAGCCCCGCGTCCGGATCTCAGCGGGCCGAGTAGACGCTGAACGCGAAATACTTGTGCGACAGCCGGTCGTATGTGCCGTCCTTGTGCATGTCGGCCAGCGCCTTGTTGATCTTGAGCTTCAGGTCGGTATCCTCCTTGCGCAGGCCGATCGCGGTGCCGTCGCCGATCGTCTTCGGATCCTTCACTTCCGGCCCCGCGAACGCGAAGCCCTTGCCGCGCGGCGTGCGCAGGAAGCCGTAGTCGGCCTGCAGCTCGTCCTGCAGCGCCGCGTCGAGGCGGCCCGAGCCGAGATCGGCGTAGACCTGGTCCTGGTTCTGGTAAGGAATGATCGTCACGCCCTGCGGCTCCCAGTACGCCTTCGCGTAGGTTTCCTGCGTCGAGCCCTGCTCGACGCCGACGTGCTTGCCCTTCAGCGACGCGACGGTCGGCACGAGCGGCGAGCCGGTCTTCGCGATCATCCGCGCCGGTGCGTCGTATACCTTGTCGGAGAAGTCGATCTGTTCGCGGCGCTTGTCCGTCACGGTCAGCGACGACACGATCACGTCGTATTTCTTCGCTTTCAGCGCCGGGATGATCCCGTCGAGATCCTGCGCCACCCACACGCATTTGGCGTTGATGCGCTTGCAGATTTCCTTGGTGAGATCGACGTCGAAACCGACGATCTCGCCGCTCGGTGCGGTCGACTCGAACGGCGGATAGCTGGCGTCGACGCCGATCCGCACGGTCTTCCACTCCTTCGCGAAGGCGCTGCCCGCCACGAGGGCGAGGGCGGCGCACAGGGCGGCCTTCTTCATTTCCATCCTTTTGTTTCTGACTTGCCGGGGCGGCACGCGCGGCCTCGAGGGCCGGGCGCCACGCCGTATTCTAGGTAGCCAAAATTCGTTGTTCGGCGTCCGGGCGGCGGCAACCGCCGGATAGGCGGGCGCCAAAAGCGCGGTATTTTACCCGAACGCGATCCCCGGACAGCGCATTGGCGCGCTTGTCCGCACATCCGTTGGTGCCGGACGACGCCAATCGGCCGGGATCGTTCGGGCCGTTGCGGCAATCGCTTCAGTCGCAGCGAATTTGGCGGGAATTGGGTTCATGGGTGCAACGATCCGGTGCGCGTGCGCGGATTGTTGTGGCATCCGCGTCCCCCTACATTGGCGGCATCTCGAAAACCCTGACGGAGCGCCCCATGTTCCAGATCCGCCGCGCCGCCGACCGTGGCTATGCCCACCACGGCTGGCTCGAGTCGCATCGCAGCTTCCCGATCACCGGCTGTTGCGACGACGCGGACCCTCGATTCGGCGCGCTGCGCGTACTGAACGACGACCGGATCGCGCCGACCCGCGGCTTCGGCATGCATCCGCATCGCGACATCGAGATCGTCACGTACGTGCTGGACGGCGCGCTCGCGCACCGCGACAGCATGGGTAACGGGTCGATCGTGCGGGCCGGCGACGTGCAGCGGATGAGCGCCGGCACCGGGATCGTGCACAGCGAGTACAACGCGTCGCGCGACCGGCCACTGCATCTGCTGCAGATCTGGCTGTTGCCGATCGAGCAGGGCGGGCGGCCCGGTTATGAAGAGAAGCGTTTCGGCGCGGACGAGAAGCGCGGCCGGCTGCGGCTCGTCGCGTCGCCGGACGGGCGCGACGGCTCGATGTCGGTGCGCGCGGACGCGCGGATCTATGCGGGGCTGATCGACGGGGGCGAAGCGGCGGCAGTTGGCGTGCCGGCCGGGCGCAGCGTGTACGTCCATGTCGCGCGCGGCGCGGTGGACGTCAACGGCGAACCGCTCGAGGCCGGCGACGGCGCGCGGATCGGCGGGGTGGAATCGGTCGCGTTCACGCGCGGCCGGGATGCGGAGGTGCTGCTGGTCGATCTCGCCTGAACGGGCGAGGGCGCGG
>NZ_JAAGPL010000231.1:0-12494 GCF_017104785.1 Burkholderia sp. Ac-20353
TTCACGACCCGGCCGGCGACCAACAGTTGCGGCTCGCGATCGCGCGCTACGTCGCGTTCAGCCGCGCGGTCGCCTGCAACTGGCAGGACGTGATCGTCACGCAGGGCGCGCAGCAGGCGCTCGACCTGCTCGCGCGCGTCGTCGTGCGGCCCGGCGACGTCGTCGCGGTCGAGGATCCCGGCTATCCGCCGGCGCGCGCCGCGTTCGCGTCGCTCGGCGCGACGGTGGCGGGCGTGCCGGTCGACGCGCACGGGATCGTCGTCGACCGGCTGCCCGACGATGCACGCCTCGTCTACGTGACGCCGTCGCACCAGTTCCCGCTCGGCATGCCGATGAGCCTGGAGCGGCGCGTCGCGCTGCTCGAATGGGCGCAGCGGCGGCGGGCCGTGATCATCGAGGACGACTACGACGGCGAGTTCCGCTTCGAAGGACGTCCGATGGAATCGCTGAAGAGCCTCGACCGCGCGGGCCTCGTCGCGTACGTCGGCACGTTCTCGAAGACGATCTTCCCGGAACTGCGGATCGGCTACGCGATTCCACCGGCCACGCTGCACCCGGCGCTGCGCAAGGCAAAGCAGATCGCCGACTGGCACAGCTGCACGCTCACGCAGACGGCGCTCGCCCGCTTCATGCTCGACGGCGATTTCGCGCGCCACCTGCGCCGCGTGCAGAAGCATTACGACGCGCGGCGCAAGGTGCTGATCGCGCACCTGCGCGACAGCCTCGCGCCGTGGTTCGACGTGGTCGTGCCGGCCGCCGGCATCCACCTCGCCGCGCGCGTCAGGGCCGGCGTCGACGAGGCCGCGCTGATCGCGGCGGCGCGCGCGCACGACATCGGGCTGTACGGGATCGCCGCGTTCCACGTCGACGCGCCGCGCCAGGGCGGCCTGCTGTTCGGCTATGGCGGCATCGACGCAACGCGCATCGACACGGCGCTCGCGAAGCTCGCCGTGCTGCTGCGGGCGGGTGTCTGACCATTGGCCACTGGCTACCTCGATTTACCGGAAATTGGTCATTCCAGCAGGCCAACCCGATCGTTAATCTGGGTCCTGTCGCGCCGCCGTGCGTATCAACCAAACGAGGACCCGCCATGCAACCCCGCATGAATTTCTATGCCGCCAGCCCGAACGCCATCAAGGTGATGCGCAACGCCGAGGAATTCCTGGCCAGGAGCTCGATCGAGAAGCCGCTCGCCGAGCTCGTGCGGCTGCGTGCGTCGCAGATCAACGGCTGCGCGTTCTGCGTCGACATGCACACCACCGACGCGCGCAAGGGCGGCGAAACCGACCGCCGGCTCGCGACGGTCGTCACGTGGCGCGAAACGCCGTTCTTCACCGACCGCGAGCGCGCGGCGCTGGAGTGGACCGAGGCGCTGACGCTGGTCGCCGTCGATCACGTGCCCGACGCCGTCTGGGAAGTCGTGCGGCCGCACTTCACCGATGAAGAGCTGATGGACCTGTCGCTGCTCGTAACGACGATCAATTCGTGGAATCGCCTCGCGATCGCGTTCCGCAAGATGCCCGAGTAAGGAGGTCGCCATGACTCATAGCGTTTTCATGCGCGCCGCCATATGCGCCGCGCTCATGCTGGGCGCAACGATGCCGGCCGCGCATGCGCACGATGGCAGCGGCGGCGACAGCGTCCACCCCGTCATGAAGCAGGCCGTGCCGGAAGCGCCCGGCAAGCTGGCCGTGGTCGCCACCGTCGACTACGCGCCCGGCCAGGCATCCGAGCCGCATCGGCATCTCGGCTCGGTGTTCGCGGTCGTGTCGAAGGGCGAAGTGCTGTCGCAGGTCAACGACGGCCCGCTGCGTCGCTACCGCGCGGGCGAAGGCTGGTATGAACCGCCCGGCTCGCGGCATCAGGTATCGCGCAACGCGAGCGATACCGAGCCGGCGCAGCTCGTCGTGTTCGGGCTGACGGGCGAGCACGATCCGCTCAAGTCGGCGATGGATCAGTAGCGACGACCGTCGCGCCCGCTCGCGCGCCAGCTTCGTCCGCGCCCCTCCTGCCCGTTGAAACCGGATTGGAGCGCGACGAAGCAGGCGGCACAGCGCGCAGCAAAACCCCGCGCGCGATTCCCCGAAGAAACCGGTCGGCATTTCTGTAGCCGCTCCTTTCATTCCCCCACCTCCGCTTTCCGCGCTGCTCCGGCCCCAACGGCCCATCCCCGCCCCCTGCTTCGCGCTCCGCCTGACGCCCGTCAATTCCGGCGAAAACCCTTCCTTGAAATTAACTAACTCATCAATTAGCGTGGTCTGCATGAACGCGAAATCCACGATCGCCAGGCCGCGCGGGCGCCGCCCGTCGGTCGACGATTTCGACCTGCGCAACCACATGCTCGACATCGCGACCGCGCTGTTCGCCGAGCGCGGCATCGCGGCGACGACCGTCGCGCAGATCGCCGACGCCGCGGGCGTCACGTCGGCGATGGTCCACTACTACTTCACGAACCGCGAGCAACTGCTCGACGCGATCGTCGAGGAACGGCTGATGCAGGTGATCGCGGTCGTCTGGCGGCCGACCGAACCGGTGGCCGAGCACGATCCGTTCGCGCTCGTCGCGGAACTCGTCGACCGCTTCTTCGACGTCACCGGGCGGATGCCGTGGCTGCCGTCGCTGTGGCTGCGCGAGATCGTCAACGAAGGCGGCCTGCTGCGCGAACGGATGGTCGAGCGCATCCCGCTCGAACACGTCGGACGCTTCGCCGAACGCATCCGGCACGCGCAGCAGGCCGGCACCGTGAACCCTGCGCTCGAACCCGCGTTCCTGTTCCATTCGATCATCGCGCTCGTGATGCTGCCGCTCGCAACCGCGAAGCTGTGGCAAAGCGCGCGCGGGATGCCGCCGATCGATCGCGACGTGCTGCAGAAGCACGTCCGCGCGCTGCTCGGCTTCGGCATGCAGCCGCCCGCCGCCGCGCCGCCCCGCCGCGCGCGCGCACCCCGGAGCCGATCGTGAAACCGGCCCGCGCCGCAGCGTTCGCGCTCGCCACCTGTGCCGCACTTGCCACGCTCGTCGCCGGCTGCGGGCCGCGCGCCGGCAACCACGCGACCTACCAGGGCTATGTCGAAGGCGAGTTCGTCTATCTGTCGTCGTCGCAAGCGGGCACGCTGACGCAACTCGCCGTGCAGCGCGGCCAGACGGTCGCCGCAAACGCGCCCGTGTTCGCACTCGAAGCCGTCAACGAGACCGCCGCGCTGCAGCAGGCTCAGCATCAGCTCGCGGCCGCGCAGGCGCAGCTCGGCGACCTGCGCACCGGCAAGCGCCCGCCCGAAGTGAACGTCGCGCAGGCACAGCTCGCGCAGGCCGTCGCGCAGGCCGGCAAGGCCGCCGACCAGCTCGCGCGCGACCAGCAGCAATACGCGGCCGGCGGCATCTCGAAGCAGCAACTCGACGACTCGCGCGCGTCCGCGCAGACGACTGCCGCGCAGGTGCGCGAGCTGAAGAGCCAGGTCGACGTCGCGCGCCTGCCCGGCCGTTCGCAGCAGATCGCCGCGCAAGCCGCGCAGGTCGACGCCGCGCAGGCGGCTGTTGTCGAAGCGCAGTGGAAGCTCGATCAGAAGCGCGTCGCGACGCCCGCGGCCGGGCTCGTCTACGACACGCTGTACCGGATCGGCGAATGGGTGCAGGCCGGCAACCCGGTCGTGCAGATGCTGCCGCCGCAGAACGTGAAGGTGCGCTTCTTCGTGCCGGAGACCGTCGTCGGGACGCTCGCGCCCGGCCGCGCGGTCACGATCCACTGCGACGGCTGCGCGGCCGACGTGCCCGCACGCATCACCTACGTGTCGAGCGAGGCCGAATACACGCCGCCCGTGATCTACAGCAACGAGAGCCGCACAAAGCTCGTGTTCATGATCGAGGCGCGGCCGGCCGTCGCCGACGCGCCGAAGCTGCATCCGGGCCAGCCCGTCGCCGTGAGGCTGCAATGAACACGCCGCCCGCCCCATATGCGATCGATGTCGACCGGCTGAACAAGCGTTTCGGCGACAAGCATGTCGTCAAGGACGTGTCGCTGCGCGTCGCGCGCGGCGAGATCTTCGGCTTCCTCGGGCCGAACGGCAGCGGCAAGACGACATCGATCCGGATGATGTGCGGGCTGCTCACGCCCGATTCCGGTAGCGGCACCTGCCTCGGCTACGACATCGTGCGCGACAGTGCGCAGATCAAGCGCCACGTCGGCTACATGACGCAGCGCTTCTCGTACTGGGAGGACCTGTCGATACGCGAGAATCTCGACTTCGTCGCGCGCGTGTACCAGATGCCCGATCGCAACGCGGCCGTCGAGCGCGCACTCGACACGCTCGGCCTCGCGAGCCGCGCGAACCAGTTGACGGGTGCGCTGTCGGGCGGCTGGAAGCAGCGGCTCGCGCTGGCCGCGTGCATGCTGCACGGCCCGGAACTGCTGCTGCTCGACGAGCCGACCGCCGGCGTCGACCCGGCCGCGCGCCGCGATTTCTGGGAGGAATTGCACCGGCTCGCCGCGCAAGGCATCTCGGTGCTCGTCAGCACGCACTACATGGACGAAGCCGAGCGCTGCCACAAGCTCGCGTATATCGCGTACGGCGAACTGCTCGCGCAAGGCACGTCGGCGGAGATCGTCGCGTCGCAGCAGCTCGCGACCTGGGCGATCACCGGCGATCGCCTGACCGAGCTGTCCGTGCGGCTGCGCGCGATGCCGGGCGTCGACCAGACGGTCGTGTTCGGTTCCGCGCTGCACGTGAGCGGCCGCGACCACCGCGCGCTCGAAGCGACGGTCGCGCAGGTCGCCGCCGATGCGTCGCTGCGGGTCGAGCCGATCGGCACCGGGCTCGAAGACGTGTTCATCTTCATGATGAGCGTTGCGGACAAGCGCAACGGGGGCGCGCCGTCATGAGTACGCCATCGTGGTTACGCTCGTCGTTCTCGTTCGCGCGCTGGTGGAGCATCGTGCTGAAGGAATTCCTGCAGCTGCGCCGCGACCGCGTGACGTTCGCGATGATCGTCGGCGTGCCGATCATCCAGCTCACGCTGTTCGGCTTCGCGATCAACACGGACCCGAAGCATCTGCCGACCGCGGTGATCGTCGCGGATGCGAGCCCGTTCACGCGCAGCTTCATCGCCGCGATGCACAACTCCGCATATTTCGACATCGTCGAGACGCTGCCCGACGAAGCGGCCGGCCGGCACGCGCTCGCGCGCGGCGACGTGCAGTTCGTGCTGACCGTGCCCGCCGACTTCTCGCGGCGCCTGTTGCGCGGCGAGCGGCCCGCGCTGCTCGTCGAGGCCGATGCGACCGACCCGGTCGCGACCGCGTCGGCGATCGGCGCGCTGCCGGGCCTCGTGCAGCCGGTCGCGAACAAGGACCTGACCGGCCCGCTCGCGTACCTGAATGGCCGCCCCGCCGCGTTCGACGTGCGCCTGCACCGGCTCTACAACCCCGAGGGCATCACGCAGTACAACGTCGTGCCGGGCCTGATGGGCGTAATCCTGACGATGACGATGGTGATGATGACGGGCCTCGCGATCACGCGCGAGCGCGAGCGCGGGACGATGGAGAACCTGCTCGCGACGCCCGTGCTGCCGATCGAGGTGATGACCGGCAAGATCGTGCCGTACGTGTTCATCGGGCTGATCCAGGTATCGATCATCCTCGCGGCCGCGCGCGTCGTGTTCGACGTGCCGTTCATCGGCAGCCTGCTCGCGATCTACCTGTCGGCGCTGCTGTTCATCGCGGCGAACCTGACGGTCGGCATCACGCTGTCGTCGCTCGCGCAGAACCAGCTGCAGGCGATGCAGCTCGCGGTGTTCTATTTCCTGCCGAACATCCTGCTGTCCGGCTTCATGTTCCCGTTCGCCGGGATGCCGAAATGGGCGCAGTTCATCGGCAACCTGCTGCCGCTCACCTACTTCAACCGGCTCGTGCGCGGGATCCTGCTCAAGGGCAACGGCTGGGTCGACCTGTGGCCGTCGGTGTGGCCGGTCGCCGTGTTCACCGTGGTCGTGATGGCCATCGCGCTGCGCTTCTACCGGCGCACGCTCGACTAGGAGCCGCGCGATGCCAGTCGTTCCGCCGTGTCGCCGTTGTGTTGCTGCATGTGCTGCCGTATGTGTCGTTGCGTGTACCGCTGTCCGTGCTGCTGCAAGTACCGTTGCGTGTACCTCTGCCCGTGTCGTCGCCTCCTTCGTCATCGCGGCAATCGCTGCCGGTTGCGCGGTCGGCCCAGAGTTCCACACACCGGCCGCGCCGGCCACGCAGCGCTACACGCACAGCGCGCCGCCCGAAACTACCGTGTCCGCAAACGGCGCGGGCGGCGCCGCACAGACGTTCGCCACCGCCACGCATGCGCCGCAGCATTGGTGGACGCAGTTCGGCTCCGAGCCGTTGAACCGGCTCGTCGACACTGCGTGGCAGCACAGTCCGACGCTCGACGAAGCGCGGGCGCGGCTGGCCGAAGCTCGGCAGAACTACGTCGCCCAGGCCGGCGCGACGATGCTGCCGAGCGTCGACGCGAAGCTGTCCGCGACGCGCGAGAAAGTCGACATCGCCGCGTTCGGCTTGCCGGCCAACGTGCCGACTCCGGGGCCGTTTTCGCTGTACGACGCGTCGGTCAGCGTGTCGTACGTGCTCGACGTATTCGGCGGCAACCGGCGCGCGCTCGAGGCATTGCTCGCGCAGGTCGACTATCAGTCGTACGAACTCGACGCGGCGCGCCTGACACTCGCCGGCAACGTCGTCTCGACTGTGATCCGGCGTGCGTCGCTCGCGCAGCAGATCACGCTGACCCGGCGCCTCGTCGACGCGCAGACGCGCCAGTTGCGCATCATCGAAGCGCGCCACGCGGCGGGCGGCGTTGCGCGCGCCGACGTGCATGCGCAGCGCACGCTGCTTGCGCAGACACAGGCCGCGCTGCCACCACTCGCCGCGCAGCTCGCGCAGACGGAGCACCGGCTCGCGATCCTGCTCGGCGTGCCGCCGTCGGACGCGGACCTGCCCGACGTGCCGCTCGATGCGCTGAACCTGCCCGGTACGCTGCCCGTGACCCTGCCGTCGACGCTCGCGCGCGAACGGCCCGACATCCGCGCGGCCGAGGCGCTGCTCCATCAGGCGAGCGCGAACGTCGGCGTGGCGACCGCGAACCTGTATCCGCGCTTCGCGTTGTCGGCGGGCATCGGCTCCGAGCGCACGCGGGTCGCGGACATCGTCAACGGCCTGAACGTCTGGAACCTCGGACTGAACCTCACGCAACCGCTCTTTCACGGCGGCGAACTGCACGCGAAGAAACGCGCGGCCGACGCGGCGTACGATGCCGCGTTCGCGAGCTATCGGCAGACCGTGCTGCAGGCGTTGCAACAGGTGGCCGATGCGATGCGCGCGGTCGAACAGGATGCAGCCGCGCTCCAGTCGCGCGACGACGCGGCACGCGAGGCCGACGCGAGCAACACGATTTCCGCCGCGCGCTATGCGGCGGGCGGGCTCAGTGAATTCGGGCTGATCGACGCGCAGCGGCAGGCGCTGCAGACCGCGCTCGACCGGACGCGCGCGCAGGCGGACCGGCTCGCCGACACGGCGGCGCTGTTCCAGGCATTGGGAGGAAGCTGGACGACGGATGCGTCGGCGCAGTGACGCAACGAGCAGGCTTGCGCGACGCGTGAAAAAAAAAACCGGCCCGAAGGCCGGTTTCGTATACCGCGTGTTCCGATGCGGCGCTCGCGCGCCGCGCGGAATCAGAAACGGTGGATCATGCCGACGCCGACGGCGATCTGGTTCTGGCCGGCGCCAGCCGCCACGCCATCGCCGATCTGGGTCGTTGCGGTGACGATGCCGCCAGTCTTGCTCAGCGTGTTGCCGGTTGCGTGCTGATAAGCCTCGAGTGCGTACAGGCCCGTGCGCTTCGACAGGCTGTAGTACTGCGACAGCGTGACCTGGTGGTACTTCGCCGAGCTCGAGATGCCGTTCGACTCCGTCGCACGCGTGTACGAGTAGCCTGCCGCGAAGTCCCACTGAGCAGCCGCCTTCCAGTGCAGCACTGCGCCTGCCGTATTGAAGATCGCCGTGTTGCGGAACGACGAGCCCACACCCGGGATGTACTGGACGTTCGTGTACGACACCGAGACGTCCCACGCCGGCGTGAACTGGTAGCCAGCCGTCACACCAAGGCGCTGCTGCGATTGCGCCGTCTGGTAGCCGTTGTTGATCGCCGACACCGCCGGTTGGCCGCCGCTCGTGACCGTCGTGTTATCGCCCCACACGCCGCCACCGAGCGTCGAGTTGTTGACGCGCTGATAGCCGACCGCGATGCCTGCCGGGCCGTTCAGGTACTGGACGGCCGCGCTCCACGTCGAACCGCGGTTCACGCTGCCCGGCACGCCGCCGAACGAGTACGAGCCGCCGACCGTGAAGCCGTAGAACTTCGGCGACATGTAAACGAGGGAGTTGTTCGCGCGGTAGCTCGTATCCAGCGAGTCGATATCGCCCGGATGCGCGCCGTAGGCGCCCGTCAGCCACGTCGTCGGGCTGTACGGCGACAGCAGCGTGTAGTACGCGGTGTACTGGCGGCCAGCCGTCAGCGTACCGTACGCTTCGTTCGTCATCCCGACCCATGCCTGGCGGGTGAAGATGCCGCCCGTCCATTGCGACGCGCCGGTCGCGCTGTTCACGCCAGCTTCGAGCTGGAAGATCGCCTTCGTGCCGCCGCCGAGATCTTCAGCGCCCTTCAGGCCGAAGCGGCTGCCCGCCCACACGCCGCTGGACATCGACACTTTCGAGTGACCACCGGTGGTCGCGCCGGTCGTCGGTGCCGCATTGTTCTGGTATGCAAGACCGTTGTCGACGATACCGTACAGGGTCACGCTGCTTTGAGCATGGGCCGTGGTAGCAACGGCCGCAAGGCCGACAGCCGTCATGGCGACAGCGACGCGCTTTTTCATTGATTCTCCGTCCTCAAGGATTGATTCTTTTCTGGTGTGGTTCCGACACATGTGCGAGTACATGCGGGGGCCATTCTGACGGATTACCGATTATTTCCCAAGTTACAGGGTCGGTCATCGTATGATCGACGCAACGCGCGGGTTCACCAAACAGTTACAAAGCACCCGCCGACCCATAGCCGGCGCGGCTTTCCGGCAATTCCCAGTGAAAACCCTAGCTTTACATTTTTACGTGCGCGGCACGCCTGATCAATGTCGTCAGACGCCTGCGCGACCGGTCGTGCGACAACCCGGCTCGCGCAGGCCGGACAGGATGGCTGACGATCGTTGCACGCGTATTTCGGCAACCGAATCTTCATGCGGCGACGAGCAGCCGATCGAATGCTTGGGATATCGAAGAGGCGGCGCCCGGCAGGACGCCGGGCGGAGAAACAAGGCCGGCGTGCGGCAATGCGCACGCCGCCGGAATCAGCGCGCGGCCGGCGCCCCGCTCAGCGCGTGGATCTGCGCGTCCACGGCGTCGACGAGGCGCGTCACGCGTGCGCGGATCGCGGCATTCGAGCCGACGATCGCGAGCGACGACGCGATGATCCGGTAGATGCGCTTGCGCGGCACCTTGGCCGGACGCGCCGGATCGAGCCACGCGTCGTGGCCCGCGAGCAGCTCGAGCGTCTCGAGGCCGATCAGGATCGGCCACAGGCACGCAAGCCGCAGCCGCACGAAGCGCCGCGGGATCGCGAGCGTATACAGGCATGCGTCTTGGTATTGCGCGAGCGTGACGCGCAGCAGGTCGATCAGCACCGGACGCGCGCGCGGCGACGCGGCCGGCGACAGCAGATCTGCAACCGCGAGCCCGTGGCCGGCGAGCACGTCGACCGGCAGGTAGCAGCGGCCGATCCGCAGATCCTTCGCACAGTCGCGCAGGATGTTGGTCATCTGCAACGCCTTGCCGAAGCGGATCCCCTTCTCCCGCATGTCCGCCAGGTTCCAGCGCCGCGCGGCGCGCGTGTGCATGCCGGTCATGTCGGTCCAGAACTCGCCGACGCAGCCGGCCACCATATACGTGTAGCGGTCGAGGTCGTCGCGCGACGCGAGTGCCACCACCTGCCCCGACTGCTCGTCGGGGAACGTGCGCAGGTCGAACTCCATCCCCGACGTCAGCGTCGCGACGACCTTGCGGATCGACGTGCTGTCGGCGTCGGCCTGCGCGCGCAGCAGCGCGAGCATCGGCTGCATCGAGCCGAGCAACACGTGTTCGCCGGAATCCGTCTGCATCCGCGTCACGTCTTCGAGCGCACGGGACAACGCGGCGCCGTCGTCGAGCCGTTCGATGTTCTCGCGCAATTGAGTCAGCAGCGCCGCGCGGCGGTCGGGCGCAACGAGCGCGGTGTCCGCGATCGTGTCGGCCGCGCGCGCCAGCAGGTACGCGAGGCCGACCGGCTCGCGCATGCCGTCGGGCAGCACGCGCAGCGTCAGGTAGAAAGACCGGGAAACGTTCTTCAGCAGTTCGCCGAGCAGATAGGCGGGATCGGTTTGGTTCGTCATGTGTTCGGGAAAATCGGCGGTGTCGCGCACCGGACGCGTGCGGCGCCCAACGCCCGCCCCCGCCCGCGAGTCGCCGCGTCACCGGGTTCGGCGACGCAAAATTCCCGCAAGTTTAGTGCATCCGGCGCACGGCCAGTCCAGAGACCGGCTTGCGGCCCCGGCCAGCGGCAGCGGCAACGCCCGCCGACGCGGCGGCGTCCGCCGAACTCGCACAAGGTGTGCGCGTGCCCGAGCGTGCCATTTCGCGATCCGCCGCACCCGAATCAATCAGAAAGCACAAAGTAATACATATGTAATGATCCGATGCGACGATCGCATCCCGTTCGGCATCGTTTACATGTCCGCGCCGCTTGCGCGCGGGCCGTGCCGATTGCCGTCCCGATTGCCGTCCCGATCACCCGACTCCCGTTCCGAAGGTTTCCCGAAATGTTCTTCAAGCGCCCGTCCGCCTTTTCCTGCGTCCCGCTCGCCTGTGCCGCTGCGTTCGTGCTCGCCGCCTGCGGCGGTGACGACATCACGCAGGACCCGACGCAACCGATCTCGGCAAAGGTGCAGGTGGTCGGCCATCGCGGCGCGAGCGCGCTGCGCCCCGAGCACACGCTGGCGTCGTATCGCAAAGCGATCGAGGACGGCGCCGACGTGATCGAGCCCGACCTCGTGTCGACCCGCGACGGCATGCTGGTCGCGCGTCACGAGAACGAGATCTCCGGCACGACCAACGTGTCGGCGCTGCCGCAGTTCGCGAGCCGCAAGACGACCAAGACGATCGACGGCGTGCAGCTGACCGGCTGGTTCACCGAGGATTTCACGCTCGCCGAGCTGAAGACGCTGCGCGCGCGAGAGCGCATCCCGCAGGTGCGCCCGGCCAACACCGCGTACAACGACCAGTTCGAGATCCCGACGTTCGACGAGATCGTCGCGCTCGCGAAGCAGATGTCCGCGCAGGTCGGCCGCACGATCCACCTGTATCCGGAAACCAAGCATCCGACCTATTTCCAGTCGATCGGCCTGCCGCTCGAAGACCGCCTCGTCGACGCACTGCAGAAGGATTCGTACACCGCGCGCACCGCGACCGTGTACATCCAGTCGTTCGAGGTCGCGAACCTGAAGGCGATCCGCAACCGGATCCGCGCGAGCCAGCCGAACTGGAAGCTCGTGCAGCTGATGGACGAAGCGGCGCAGCGCCCGTACGACTTCGTGAAGGCGAACGACAAGCGCACGTATGGCGACCTGTCAACGCGGGACGGCATGCGCGAGGTCGCGACGTACGCGAACGGCGTCGGGCCGTACAAGACGTCGATCATCGCGGTTGGCGCGGACGGCACGCTGCAGCAGCCGACCCCGTACGTGCGCTACGCGCACGAGGCGGGGCTCGTCGTGCATCCGTACACGTTCCGGCCGGAAAACAACTTCCTTCCGGCATCGCTGAAGGACGGCGGCACGCCGGACAAGCGCAACACGGCCGGCTCGGTGCGCGAGATCCAGGCGTACCTGCGCGCGGGCATCGACGGCTTCTTCACCGACGACCCGGCCGTCGGCCGCACGGCGGTCGATACGTTCCGGCGCTGAACGCGGCGGCGCCCGGCCCGACGGCCCGGTGCGTGTCGCGCGTGCCGCGCGTCAGATCACGCGGAAGCGATGCGTGCCGTCCCGCTTCAACTGATCGACGAGCCCGAACTCCCAGTCGAGATACGCCTGCATCGCGTCGGCCGCATTGTCGGTGCCTTCGTACGGCCGCCTGTAGCGATCGACGCGCGGCGACGCCAGCCGCGTCTCACCCGCTTCGAGCGGCAGGCCCGCGTCGATCCACGCGGCGGTGCCGCCCGTCAGCACGACGATCTCCGCCGCCTCAGGCAGCCACGCCCTCGCGTCGGCGGCCGCAAACCGCGCGAGCAGGCTCGACCCGCAGGTGAACACGTAGCGCCGCGCCGGCGGGATCGTCGCGAGCGCGTCGCGCAGCTGCGCGCGCACCGCGAACCACGCGCCGGGAATGTGGCGCTTCATGTAGTTCGCGCTGAGCGTCACGTCGACGATCGCGA
>NZ_JAAGPL010000232.1:0-12340 GCF_017104785.1 Burkholderia sp. Ac-20353
TGGATGCCCGTGCCGCGCGCCCCGCCACCCGGGTTGCCGACCATCCACTTCGTCAGTTGCGTGCGCTGCGGTTCGCCAAGCGTATCGCCGAGCAGCAGCCGGTGCAGCGTCTCGGTCATCGCGAGCGGCGTCGACGTGTCGCGATCGTCGCCGGGCGCAGCCGTGTTCAGCTCCGGTTCCCAGCGATCGAGACGAAACAGCGTGTCGCCGCTCGTGTGCGCGAACGCGGTGACGGCCTGCGGGCCGCCGAGCACGCCCATCAGCAGGTTCCCCGCGGCCTTGTCGCCGGATTGCAGCATCGCGATGCAGAGCTGCTCGATCGTCAGGCCGGTGTCGACGTGGCTCTCCGTGACGGGCGAGCCGGACACGACGTCGTAACGGCGGTACAGGATGCGGCGCGGCAGCAGCGACTCGTCGAGCGCGCTGCGCGCGAGCATCGCCGCGACAGCGACGACCGCGTACGTGCCGCACATCGGAAAGTGCTCGCGCGAACGATAGGCGATCCGCGCGCCGGTCGCGGTGTCGAGCGCGACGACGCCGAGGCGGCCGTTCGATGCTTTCTCGAGCGCGTCGAGCTGGGCTTGCGCGGCGTGGACGCGCTCATGATCGGCAACCGGCGCCGGCGCGCAAGCGGCGACGAACGGCGCGGCAACGGCCGCAAGCAGCAGCGAGCGGCGGGACGGAGAGTGGTCCATGGATGACGATGCGGCTGCGTAGTATGGGGCGGCTTATCAGGCGCTTATCGGGCGCTCCTCGGCCTGCTGCCAGCTAGCGTAACAGCGAACGCGCCCTGTTTCCAGCAGCGCCCACGCACCGTCGTCAGCCTTGCGTCGACGGCAGATACGGCATCGGGTTGACGGGCTTGCCGTCGCGGCGCACCTCGAACAGCAGCGCGACGCGCGAGTTGTCGAGGTCGCCCATCTCCGCGATCTCGTCGCCGCGGTGCACGACGTCGCCGGTCTTCACGAGCAGCTTGCGGTTATGCGCATAGGCGGTCAGGAAATCCGCGTTGTGCTGGACGATGATCAGGCTGCCGTAGTCGTTCAGGCCGGTGCCCGCGTACATCACGCGGCCATCGGCGGCCGCGCGCACGGGGTCGCCGGCCCGGCCAGCGATCTGGATCCCGCGGTTCTGCCCCGGCTTGAACGCTTCGACGACGCTGCCGCTCGCGGGCCATGCAAGCGTGACGGCGTGCGCGTGCCGCTTCGTGTCCTTCACGACCTGCCGGTCGCTCGCGGTCTGCGCGGTCTGCGCGGCCGGCTGGCCCGGCGCGGCCGTCGCGCCGCCGTTCGCGGCATTCGTCGGCGCAGGCGCCTGCGGCGTTTCCTGCTTCACGATGCGCAACGCCTGTCCGGAACGCAGCCGGCTGTGTGCGCCGAGCTTGTTCCACCGACGCAGGTCGGCCACGCTGCAGTCGTTCGCCGCCGCGATGCGCGTCAGCGAGTCGCCGCGTTTGACCACATAGCGGTGCGCGACGAGGATCGGCGCCGGCGGCATCTGCGCCGCGGCCGGCGGGTTTTGCGCTGCCGCCGACGCGCCCGCAAGCGTATCGCTCGGCGGCGTCTGCTGCGTACTCGCGCAGCCGGCCATCACGAGGACGGCGGCCAGGCCAGGCAGCCATCCCGCGATACGGTTGATCTCGCGCTTTTCCATGGTCGACCCGATTCAGATTTGACAATCTTTCAAGCATCTCAAAATTGGGACGGCCGACGTGTAACCGGATGCAAACAATGATGACAAACGATCACGGACCCGGTGCCGGCCGCATATTTGATATCGGTAATACGGCGGGACCGGGAAAAACTTGACACGTGGCGGCGAAATTGACGAAAAAATTTCCGGCGCTCAGTGGAGACCAACCACACCGCTCATGCGTTGGCGCATGCCCGCACGACCCGCGAACGCTTCGCCGGTTCGGCGAACGGCGGCAAGCCGGGGGCGGATGCGGCTGCGTTCAGCCCAGCCACTCGGCGATTTCCAGACAGGCCAGCGCAATGCCGACACACAGAAAGAACAGATGCAGTGCGATCTTGAACGACACGCCCCAAGACGGATCGATGCGCATGACAGGCTCCCAGGTTCGTTGTGGCGCAATGATCGTGCATTGTTCGTGCCCCGCAAATACGGAAGCGGCGAAGCGGGCCTCAGGCAACGCCTGAGCCCCCGTGCGCGGTTCCTGCTACCTTATTGCCGATCACCATAACATCTGACCCCATCATGCGCTTCGACCTGACCGACCTGCGGCTTTTCCTGAACATCTGCGACGCGGGCACCATCACGGGCGGCGCCGAACGCACGCACATCACGCTGCAGGCCGCGAGCGAGCGCATTCGCGGGATGGAGGACGAGCTCGGCGTGCCGCTGTTGCACCGGAGCAAGTCAGGCACGCAGGTCACCGACGCCGGCCGCGCGCTCGAGCACCATGCGCGCACCGTGCTGCAGCAGATCGACCACATGCGCGGCGAGCTGCAGCAATACGGTCAGGGGCTGCGCGGCCACATCCGGCTGCTGTGCAATACCGCGTCGCTCAGCGAATACCTGCCCGACGCGCTCGCCGAATACCTGCCCCATCATCCGAAGCTGTCGATCAGCGTCGAGGAGCGCTCGAGCCAGGACATCGTGCACGCGATCCGCAACAAGACCGCCGACGTCGGCATCGTCGCCGATTCGGTCGGCCTCGTCGGGCTCGAGCAGAAGCCGTTCCGCGAGGACTGGCTGCTCGTCGTCGTGCCGGCCGGACACCCGCTTGCCAAGCGCGACAAGGTCGCGTTCGACGAGATCGTCGACGCGGATTTCATCGGCCTCACCGACGGCAGCGCACTGCAGGTCCATCTGGCGGACCAGGCGCGCACGCTCGGCAAGCGGATCCGCTATCGCGTGCAGCTGAAGAGCTTCGACGCGATCTGCCGCGTGATCGAAAGCGGTGTCGGCATCGGGATCGTGTCGCGGCACGCCGCGTTGCGCGCGATGCAGACGATGGAGGTGCGGATGGTCGAGCTGTCCGATGCGTGGAGCCATCGGAAGCTTACGCTGTGTGCGCGGTCGTTCGATGCGTTGCCGAAGTATACGCGGGAGTTTGTCGGGTTTCTGGCGGGCGGCGAGACACGCCGGTAGGATGCGGCCGGGCCGCCGCTGCAGGGACATCCGGGCGGCCGATCGGCCAGGCTATGTGTCGCAGGTGGCGCTTGTCGAAGTCGTGCGGTTACTCGGGCGTGCGCGGCAGGGGCCGTCGGGCAGGCAGTAAGGCCGCCCGACCGGCCGCAGCGTACCGCCCATCGTTCAAGTAACTTGCGCCGCCCTGCAGTGAGGCAACGCCCCCGGCAGAACCTCACTCCTTATGCCCAGCCCCCCGCCCCTGCTCGCTATCGAGGTGCGCCATCTGCGCGGCCGGATAACGGTCGCCGGCCGCCGCCCCGGCGGGAACCGCCGCTTCGATGCGGGCGAGATCATCGACCGTTAGTTGCATATCAAGCGCCGACAGCGCGTCCTGCAGTTGCGTGCGCCTGCGCGCGCCGATCAGCGGCACGATGTCGCCGCCGCGCGACAGCGCCCACGCGATCGCCACCTGCGCCGGATTGCGGCCCTTTTCATCGGCGATCGCCCGCAGTGCGTCGACGAGCGCGAGGTTGCGCGTCAGGTTCTCGCCCTGAAAACGCGGGCTCGCGGCGCGGAAATCGCGCCCCACTTCCCGCTCGGCCGACCAGCGCCCGCTCAGCAGCCCGCGCGACAGCACGCCGTACGCGGTCACGCCGATCCCGAGTTCGCGGCACGCGGGCAGGATCTGCGCCTCGATATCGCGCGACAGCAGCGAATATTCGATCTGCAGGTCGGCGATCGGCGCGACGGCCGCCGCGCGGCGCACGGTGTCCGCGCCGACTTCCGACAGCCCGATGTGCCGCACGTAGCCTTCCTTGACGAGATCGGCGATCGCGCCGACCGTCTCCTCGATCGGCACCGCCGGATCGATGCGCGCCGGCCGGTACACGTCGATATAGTCGGTGCCGAGGCGCTTCAGCGAATACGCGACAAAATTACGGATCGCCGCCGGCCGCGCGTCGTAGCCGACGAACGTGCCGGCCGGGTCGCGCAGCGCGCCGAACTTCACGCTGATCACGACCTGCTCGCGCGCGCTGCCGCGCAGCGCGTCGCGGATCAGCATCTCGTTGTCGCCCATCCCGTAGAAGTCGCCGGTGTCGAGCAGCGTGATCCCGTGGTCGAGCGCCGCATGCAGCGTCGCGATGCTTTCCTGGCGGTCGGCCGGCCCGTACATATCCGACATGCCCATGCAGCCGAGCCCGATCGCCGAGACCTGCGGGCCCGTGCGGCCCAGTTGACGCAGTTTCATGTCCGCTTTCATGTCCGCTTTCATGTCCGCTTTCATGTCCGTTTCCTCGCAGTGGTGAGTGGATGGACGCGATTCTGGCGAGATCGCGCGCTGCGATAAACGCGAAAGACTCCACCAAACTATTCGACAGTGATTAACAATGGAGCCTGTCCCAATCCGCCAGGCTTTCCCCCGCATGGACCATCTGCACGCTATGCGCATCTTTGCGCGCGTCGCGCATCTCGGCAGCTTCACGAAGGCGGCCGAGCAAATGCAGCTGCCGCGCCCGACAGTCAGCAACGCCGTCCAGTATCTCGAGAAACATCTGAAGATCCGCCTGCTGCAGCGCACGACGCGGCGCGTCGCGCTGACCGCCGAGGGCGCTACCTACTACGAGCGCTGCATGCGGCTGCTCGCCGATCTCGACGACGCAGAGACACTGTTCGAGGATGCAAGTGCGTCGCCGCGCGGCGTGATCCGCGTCGACCTGCCCGAGCGTTTCGCGCTGAACGAAGTGATTCCCGCGCTGCCGGCGTTTCATGCGCGGTATCCGGACCTGCGCGTCGTGATGAGCACGACCGACCGCTTCGTCGACCTCGTCGCGGACGGCATCGACTGCGCGGTGCGAGTCGGCGCGCTGTCCGACACGTCACTCGTCGCGCGGCGGATCGGCGAGCTCGCGCAGGTGAACTGCGCGTCACCCGCGTACCTCGCGCGCAACGGCACGCCGCGCTCGCCGGACGACCTGCCCGAGCACGTCGCGGTCGGCTATTTCTCGACGCGCACGGGCCGCGAGCTCGACTGGGAATATGCGGATATGGATACCGGCGAAATGCACGCGGTGAAGATGCGCAGCGTCGTGTCGGTCAACAGTTCGCAGGCGTACCTCGCGTGCTGCCTCGCGGGGCTCGGGATGATCCAGGCGCCGCGTGACGGCCTCGGTGCGCCGCTCGCGAACGGCGCGCTCGTCGAAGTGCTGCCCGAATGGAATGCAGCGCCGCTGCCGGTGTCGGTGGTGTTTCCGCACGGCCGGCACCTCGCGCCGCGCGTGCGGATTTTCGTCGACTGGCTCGCGCAAACGCTCAGCCGGCCGCATCGGGCCGGCTGAGCGCACTTAGAACTTGTGGCGGATCGCCGCGCGCACCGCGAACTGGTTCGACGACGACGACGGCCCGTCGGTGCCGATCACGTAGCCGCCGTCGGCGGCCGTGCCGCTCTTGTCGCCGGCGACCCGCTGCCACGCGCCCTGCAGGTACACGTCGGTGCGTTTCGACAGGCTGTAGTCGGCCATCAGGCCGACGGTGTGGTACTTCGGCTTGATCGAGCCGTTCGCGGCGTCGAACTTGCCGTCCGTGAACACGTACTGCGCGCCGAGATAGAAATCGGACGTCAGCTGGTACTTGCCGTTGACCTCGAAGTTCTGGAACTTCGTCGCGGTCAGGCCGAGCCCCGAGAACGTCGACACCGGCAGGTAGACGGTCGACACCGGATTCTTCACGTCGGTCTTCGTATAGACGAAACCGACCGTCGCCGGGCCGAACGTGTAGTTGATGCCGCCGCCGAAAATCCGCAGGCGGTCGGCGACGAAGTTTGCGTCGTCGGCCGCGATCGCGCCCGCGTTGCCGATGCCCGGATTGTTCGCCTGCAGGTAGGCCGCGGCGACCTGCAGGCCGGCCAGCGAATACTGCGCGCCGATGCTGTACTGGCGGTTGTTCGAGAAGCCCGTGCTGTTGCTGAAGCTGTACGTGCCGCCGAGCGTCAGGCCGTTCCAGTCCGGGCTCGCGTACTTGATCGTGTTGTTGACGCGGAACGAGTTGTCCGTGTTGTCGTTGTCGAACGGATGCGAGAACAGCGTGCCGCCCCAGTTGCCGTTCGCGGTCAGCGGGGCGAGATAGTCGACGAGGGCATCGTACTGGCGGCCGAACGTCAGCGTGCCGAAGCGCGACTCGGTCAGGCCGACGAACGCCTGGCGGCCGAACATGCGGCCACCCTGGCCGAGCCGGCCGTTGTTCACGTCGAAGCCGTTTTCCAGCGTGAAGATCGCCTTCAGCCCGCCGCCGAGATCCTCGGAGCCGCGCAGGCCCCAGCGGCTGCCTTGCGCATAGCCGCTTGCGAGCTGGTAGTTGGCCTTGCCGACGCCGTTCACATTGACGTTGTTCGTATAGTTGAAGCCCTCGTCGATCAGGCCATACAGCGTCACGCTGTTTTGCGCGAACGCCGGCACGGCGAAGGCGGCGAGCGTGGCGGCAACAATCACGCGCTTGTTCATCTCGAATCTCCAGGACCGGGATGCCCGGCGCGGCCTGCGGCGCGCCGGGCGAATGTCATTTTTGCATGGCCCGCTCGGCGGGTGGCGCGGGGTGGCACGCCGCGCAATGGTCAAAATGGTGTCACGTCGCGAATCAAACGTCCATCGGGGGCAGCGGCCCGCCGCGGAAAGCGTTGCGCCCTTCCAACTGACCCCATTGTGCCGATTGACGCGCGGGCCTTGCGGGCTGCAGGCGGCCGGCCCGCCATCGGCGTAAACCCGTAACCCGGCACTTCGATGGCACAATGCACATCTGTTCGTCACATTTCCTCACGAATTCATGCTTCACCCCGATACCCGCGCGGCGCGTGCCTGCCGCGCGATCGGCGCGCCGCCCCGGGAGACCGGCCGATGAGCGCCGCCGCCAAGCCCGGCCGCTACGCCGAGCTCGATTTCTTCCGCGGCCTTGTCCTGCTCGTGATCGTCATCGACCACATCGGCGGCAGCATCCTGTCGCGCGTCACGCTGCACGCATACGCGCTGTGCGACGCGGCCGAGGTGTTCGTGTTCCTCGGCGGCTTCGCCACCGCGATCGCGTACAACTCGCTCGCGGAGCGGCACGACGAGGCTGCCGCGCGCCAGCGCTTCATCCGCCGTGCGTTCGAGATCTACCGTGCGTTCCTCGTGACGGCCGGCCTGATGCTGCTGATCACCGCCGCGCTGAACGCGTTCGCGATCGACGGCCCGAACATGCCGACCAACGATCTCGACGGCCTGATTCAGAAGCCGCTCGCCGCGCTGCGCGACATCCTGCTGTTCCGCCGCCAGCCGTACCTCGCGTCGGTGCTGCCGATGTATGCGTTCTTCGCGCTGCTCGTCCCGCTCGCGTTGCCGCTCGCGCGCAGCCAGCCGTGGCTGCTGCTCGCGTTCAGCGCGTCGCTGTGGTTCGCGGCGCCGCACGCTGCCGGCTACCTGCCGACCGTCGAAGGCGCGCCGTGGGATTTCAACCCGTTCGCATGGCAGTTCCTGTTCGTGCTCGGCGTGGTCGCGCGCTGCCAGCCCGTCTACCAGACGCTCGCGCGGAAGCCGCAGGGCTGGCTGCTGACCGCGGCCGCGCTCGCGATCGTCGCCGCGGGCGCGTACTACCGGCTGCGCATCGAACCGTTCCCGACCGATCCATCGATCAAGCAGAACCTCGGCGTGCTGCGCCTCGTGAACTTCCTCGCGATCGCGTGGCTCGCGGCCAAGCTCGTCCATCTCGGCTGGATGAAGAAGGTCGCGCACGCGATGCCGTGGATCGGTACGATCGGCCGGCAGGGCCTGCTGTGTTTCGTCGCGGGCACCGCGATCTCGCTCGCGGTCGATTCGCTGCTGTACCAGGCGACCGAGGGCTATCTCGACGTGCCGCTCGGGCTGACCGCCGACATCGTCGCGATGGGCCTGCTGTATCTCGTCGCGAAGCTGTATCCGCCGCTGACGTCGCGGCTGCCATTGCTGCGCACGCGGCGGTAAAAAACCACCGCGCAGCCGTCATCCGCCGCTGCTACGATAGGCGGCGACTATCCTCACCCCGCTTGCCATGCGCCGATTTATTCTCCTGCTTGCCGCCGCGCTGACCGTCGGTTTCGCCGAATCCGCCCAATCCACCCAGCCTGCCCCGGCCGTCCAGGCCGCGCAGGCCGCGCCGCTCAACGACGACAGCAGTGTCGTGATGCGCACGTTCCATTCGGCATCGTTGCAGCGCGACTGGTCGTATACGGTCTACCTGCCGCCCCGCTACAACCCCGAAGGCGCGCGCTACCCGGTGCTGTACCTGCTGCACGGCAACGCGGGCAACGCGAATGACTGGATCACGCAGGGCCGCCTGCAGGTGACCGCGGATGCGCTGATCGAGCGGCACGACATCCCGCCCGTCGTGATCGTGATGCCGCAAGGCGGCACCGACTGGTACGTCGACCGCAAGGAGCGGATGCAGAGCGCGTTCCTGAACGACCTGCTGCCGGACGTCGAGGCGCACTTCGCGGTGTCGAACCAGCGCGCGGGCCGCGCGATCGGCGGCGTATCGATGGGTGGCTTCGGCGCGCTGCGCTTCGCGCTGCTCGAACCGGGCCTGTTCTGCGGCGCGATGCTGCTGAGCCCCGCGGTCTACGCGAACGAGCCGCCGGTCAACTCGGCGGCCCGCTACGTCGGCGTGTTCGGCGACAGGCAGTTCGATTCGCGCGTGTGGCATGAACTCAACTACCCGGCGCTGATGCGCAGTTATTTCGCGCGCAACTGGCGCGTGCCGATGTTCATCGCCGCCGGCGACGACGACCTGACGATCCAGGCCGAATCGAGCGTGCTGTATACGCAGCTGCGCCGCGCGCAGAATCCGGCCGAGCTGCGCATCGTCGACGGCGGACATACGTGGGACGTGTGGCGCGGGCTGATCGGGCCGGCGCTCAAGTACACGCTCGAGTGCGTGAAGTAAGCGGGGGCGACGGCGTATTGCTTGCCGGGCGTCGGGCTGGCCGGCGCAACAGTTCGATCGGGAAGCCCGGTAGCGGGCCCGTCATCCGCCGGGAAAAGCTTGTTGTTGCCGCTGCAATCGCGGACGGAATCTCCGGATAACTCACGGTCATAGAAAAATCTTCTATTGGAAGCGCAATTGTCAGCTCAATTTGGATCCATTTTCCTCGCTGCCCACCGTATGATTTCCCGCATGACGGAGCAGCAAGGCAAGTAACGGATATGAGCGAAAACAACACATTGCATTACCTCGACTACGCGGCGACTACGCCTGCAGATCCGCGCGTGATCGAGTCGATGGTCACCTGTCTCGGTGTCGACGGCGCATTCGGCAATCCGGCGTCGGGATCGCATCTGGCGGGCAGGCTGGCGCGGGCAAAGGTCGAGCGAGCGCGCGAACAAGTTGCTGCGCTCATTGGCGCGGATGCGGACGAAATCGTCTGGACGTCGGGCGCCACTGAATCGAACAACCTGGCGCTCAAGGGCTACGCGGATACCGCCACCGAAAAGCGCCACCTGATTACGAGCCGCATCGAACACAAGGCCATTCTCGACACGATGGCCTGCCTTTCGACGCGCGGGTTGTCGGTCTCCTACCTCACGCCGACGGCCGATGGTGAAATTACGCCCGACGCTGTGGCGGCGGCGATCGGTTCGGAGACTGGCCTGGTGTCGCTCATGCTCGTGAACAACGAGATTGGCACGCTCACGAACATTGGCGAGATCGCGCGAATCGTGCACGCCGCAGGCGCACTTCTTCATGTCGACGCAGCACAGGCGCTCGGCAAGACGCCGATCGATGTCCGCGCGCTCGGAATCGACATGATGTCGATGTCGGCGCACAAGGTCTATGGGCCCAAAGGGATCGGCGCACTCTTCGTCCGTCGCGACATTGCGGACAGGATTGCACCGCAAATGCACGGCGGCGGACACGAGCGGGGATTGCGCTCGGGTACGCTCGCGACCCATCAGATCGTCGGCATGGGCACCGCGTGCGAACTGGCGGCCGACGAACTCGAGGCCGACACTGCACGGATATCCGCGCTCAGCGCGCGTCTGGCGGACGCCGTACTCGCGCTCGGAGACGTCACGCAGAACGCGCGCGCGGCGCGACGCATCCCGCATACGCTGAGCCTGACCGTGAACGCACCCGGCTTCTTCCCGTTCATGCTCGGCGACGCACTCGCCGTGTCGTCCACATCCGCGTGCAATTCGGCCGCCGGCACGCCGTCCCATGTTCTGACGGCAATCGGTCTGGATGCGGATTCGGCGAGCCGCACCGTCCGTATCAGCGTCGGACGCTTCACGACCGAACAGGACATCGACTTCGCGATTTCCTGCTTCCGGAAAGCCATCGAGCAATGCCGGTCGACCGCGTCGAACGGGTTTGCCGCGTCGCGCCAGATCATGCCGGAAGACCTGAAAGCCATTCGCAACGCGGGCTATCGCTCGGTGATCTGCAACCGGCCCGATGGAGAAAGCGCCGATCAACCGGCGTTTGCGGAGATCGCCGCCGCTGCCCGCGAACTGGGGCTCGACGCGCAATACCTTCCCGTCGAGTCTGGCCACATTGGCGATGCGGAAGTCGATGCGTTTGCAGCAATGGTCGACGCATTGCCGAAGCCGGTTCTCGCTTATTGCCGAAGCGGCAATCGGTCCGGAATGCTGTGGAATCAGCTGGCGGCTCGGCGTTCGGCATGACGACGCGGCATCGGCGCTCGGTTTGCAGCGCCGCTTTGCGTGCAGATGTGCATTCCTCCCGCCTCGTATAATGCCCGTTCGTTTTTCCTGACTCTGGCGCAGTGGCGGAAAAATCTCATCTTCCAGAGATTTCAACGGGGATGCCCGGCGACGATGAACTGGCGACGGCATGTCGCTCAACCGAAGTCCGGGCAGGAACGGGGATTTTCGGTCCACACCACAGTGCCTGATCGACGTTTCCACGCAGCAATCCATATGGATATCGCTCAACGTGACAACCGAGAAAATTTCGCTCTGGCTGGGTGGAACCGTAATAGTCACCGCGAATGCGAGCCTGATCGTCGTATTGCCGTTATATATGCTTTCAAACGGCATGTCCCCGCAATCGATCGGGCCCGTCATCGCCGCGGCGTTGATTGCGCAGGGGATCGTCAGATTCGCAGCGGGCCCCGTCATTGCACGAACCGGCAGCAGTAGCGCGATCAAGCTTGGCGCCGCGGGCCTGGGAATCGCGTTGATTCTGCTGGCCCTTCTTCCGGCGAATGCAACACTGATACTTCCGAGAATCATTCAGGGTGCGGGAATAAGCCTGGCGCTCGTTGCGACATACACATGGATTGCACAGACCGCATCGCCCGATCGTCTCGGTCGAGCCCTCGGAGCATTTGGAATGCTGCCGTGTTCCGGACAAAGATAAAGCACCCCACAGCGTCAGCGAGATCCTCGTTGCCGCCTTTATTGCCGCCTCCGCGATGGGCACCCTCGAGGCATTCCTTCCCATCATCGCAAAAGCAAAGAACATCAATACAGGACTCCCGATTGTTTATATTTGCTTCGGCGTCTCCATCGCGTTCGGACGCATCGTCGGGGGACGCGGTGTCGATTCCGGTCGCGGCAAGATCCTGAGCTTATCCGGCCTGGCACTGGCGGCGGCCGCGGCGATCGGCATTTTGATCGCGCGCGAACTCGTGAGTCTGTGCGTGATTGCGGGTCTCTTCGGCGTCGGAATCGGCGCTTGCAACTCGAGCTTCATCTCGTCGCTGGCCAAGGGGGCTTCGGAATCGCAGTTGGGATCGCGAATGGGTTGGCTTGGCTTCAGCAACGATCTCGGACTTGGCATCGGCGCGGGGCTTGCCGGAATGGTGGCGCAGCGGAACGTGCTGAATGTGCCCTATCTCACCGTCACGCTACTCATTGCAACGCTCGCGCTCCTGTTGGCGGAAGGCCGGGTATTCCGCAGTCGACAGCCGACTGGTTGAGCGAGACGACAAGGTCATCGAAACTGCGCTGCGTGCTGGCCAGCCAGTTGTTCATGCGCAAGCGTGCCTTGATGCGTATTTCCCGCCGTCGTCAGCCCTTCAGCGCCCCGAAGATCTCACCCAACATCGTTTTCGCATCGCCAAACAACATGCGGTTGTTGTCCTTGTAGAACAGCGGATTGTCCACGCCCGCATAGCCCGAGGCCATGCTGCGCTTCATCACGATCGACGTCTTCGCCTTCCACACCTCCAGCACCGGCATGCCGGCAATGGGGCTGGTCGGGTCGTCCTGCGCCGCCG
>NZ_JAAGPL010000233.1:0-12495 GCF_017104785.1 Burkholderia sp. Ac-20353
GCGAGCGGCGCGGCAGCGTCCGACGCGGGATGGCCATCGGGCGCGGCGCTGTTGAACGCGCTTGCCGCGCCGGCCGATGAGCCGGCCTGCTGCGTCCCGTCGGCCGTCTGCGCGCCGTGCGGTGCGTCGTCGCTGCAGGCGGCGGCGAACATCGCGGCACAAAGGGCAAGGGCGGTGGCAACGCGGCGCATCGTATCTCTCCAATGACGGCTGATCCGGAACGTCTGTGAGTATGCCGATTCGATGAGGCGTTTCGGTGAAACGTTTGCGATTATGTCGCAATCGGCGAACGTATTCCGTGGGAAGGCGCGCATGTTGACCTGCGCGCAGGCCGCTTCACGGCCCGCGCAGCGTACGAACCACGAGCCGCAAGCGGGTGACGAAGCCGCCTTCGCGTCAGCGGCGCGGCGTGCGGCGGCGCTCTTCTCTGCGCAGCCAGTCGAGCCACGTGCGGATCGCCGCTTCCTTCGGATGGTCGGGACGCCAGACGACATAGTGTGCGTACACATCGGTCACGCGGATCGCCGCCACGCGCACGAGCGTGCCCGCCGCGCAGCGCGCTGGCGACAGAGGGGCTTTGACGTGTGGCGCGGGCGCGGTGAGATGCGTCGCGGCGTGCGTCTGTCCCGTTCAACCTGATCGACCCGCGCGCCTTTGCTACCCGTTCGGCCAACTGGAGGGACTTGCCGATTCCCGCGACAATGGTGGTCACTCAATGGAGGCCATTATGCAAGTTGCAAACCTTCACGAAGCCGCGCTCGATCTGCAGCGGCTTCTCGATGCCGCGATCGCCGGCGAACGCGTCGTGATCACGCAGGACGGCAAGCAGTCGGTCCGGCTCGTGCCGCTCGAGCCCATCCATCGGTTCGGCGCCCTCAAGGGACAGATATGGATTGCCGACGACTTCGATGCGCCGCTTTCCGCTGAAGAGCTGGCAGAGTTCGAAGGGAAATAATGCGGTTGCTGGTCGATACGCACATCTTTCTGTGGATGCGGGCGATGATCCGAAACTGAGCGTTCGCGCGCGCAGGCTGATCACCGCCGCCGATGCCGTGTTCGTCAGCAGTGCGAGCATCTGGGAGATGGCGATCAAAGCCGGGAAGGGAAAGCTGGACGTCGACGTGGATCTGCTCGTCGATGAGATCAAGGCGAGCAAGTACCGCGAGCTACCGGTCCGGGCCACGCACGGCGCTGCCGTGCGCCATCTGCCTCATCATCATGGCGACCCGTTCGACCGGTTGCTCGTCGCGCAGGCGTGGTGCGAACCGTTGCTGCTCGTCACGGCCGACAGCCACCTCGCGCAATATGGCGAGTCCCGAATCCTGACAGTCTGAAACAGTTTCGGGATCGAAATCCTACGCTGCCGCGACAGCCGGCGTGGACGCTTCCAGCGCCGCATGAAGCTCGACCAGCTTCGCCCGTAGCGCGTCGCTCGCGGGCACGAACGGCAGCCGCAATCCATCCTCGCACCAGCCCTGCGTGGCCAGCAGCGCCTTCACGGGCGCCGGATTCGGCTCCGCGAACAGTGCCGCGACGAGCGGCTGCAGCGCGACCGCGAGCCGCCGCGCGTCGGCGAGCCGCCCGTCGCGCAGCAGCGCGTGGATGCGCACGTGCCACTCGGGCAACAGGTGCGCGCTGCTCGCGATCGTGCCGTGCGCGCCCGCGCACAGCGCGGCGAAGTTCTGGTTGTCGTCGCCGGACAGGATCGCGAGCGGCGTCTCGTGCACGAGCCTTGTCATCCGGTCGAGGGTGCCGCCGCACTCCTTGACGCCCGCGACGCGCGGATCGCGCGCGAGCGCCTGTAGCGTGTCGAATTCGACGTTCACGCCGGTGCGATACGGAATGTTGTAGACGAGCACCGGCAGGTCGGCGGCTTCGACGATTGCCTCGACGTGCCGCCGGATGCCGTCCTGCGTCGGCCGCACGTAGACGGGCGGCGTGACGAGCAGCCCGTCGGCGCGCAGCGCGGCGAGCTCGCGCGCGCGGGTCGCGGCGAAATGCGTTGCGCTCGCGGTCAGCCCGACGACGATCGGGTGGTCCGGTGCGGCGTCGCGGAGCGTCGCGAACACGGCGTCCTGTTCGCGTGCGTCGAGCAGCGCGCCTTCGCCGGTCGTCGCGCCCGCGACGAAGCCGGCGATACCGGCGCCCGCGTAGCGGCGCGCGAGCCGCGCGAGCGCCGCGTGGTCGACTTCACCGTGGTGAAACGGCGTGATGATCGGCAGCCAGATACCTTCGAAACGTGATTGCATGCAGAGCCTCTTGGTGAAAACGGATATGGGAGATAACCGTTCCGCCGGCGCGGGAGCCGGAGCGAGGCGTGCAAGCGAGGAGAAAGAAACGACCTGCGGGCATCCCGTCCGGCATTCGCCTGACGGGACGCGACATCCCCGTCAGTCGAGGTGTCGTTTTTTCAGTTTCAGCCCGGCCGCGCGTGCACCTGCTGCGATGGCAGCGAGGATCGAATGCGGGCACAGGACATCGGACATGGATGAACCGAAAAGTGGGCTGAGCGGTGATCTTAGCATCAGATCGGGCGCGTGCGTGAGCGGCTGGCGCCGTTTAGCAGGATTCATGCTTTGCATTCCACGACTGATTGGATGGCGCGGAGCGGCCCGCCGCTAGAATGCCCGCTTACGTTTCGATGACGGTGCGTGCGCGCACCGTCACGCATCAACCACTGGAAGCGGGGCATTCAACGATGGGATACACGAACGGAATCGGCGGCCGGCTGTTCAAGGGCGTCGCGGCGGCGGTGCTGGTCGTTGCGACGGCGGCCGCGCACGCGGACACGTCGCTGTTGAACGTGTCGTACGACGTGACGCGCGAGCTGTACAAGGACATCAACGCGGGCTTCGCCGCTTCGTACAGGCAGAAGACCGGCGAGACGGTCGCGATCAGGCAATCGCACGGCGCGTCGAGCGCGCAGGCGCTGTCGGTGCTGCAAGGCCTGCAGGCCGACGTCGTGACGATGAACCAGCCGAACGACATCGACCTGCTCGCCGAGCGCGGCCAGTTGCTGCCGAAGGACTGGCGCGCGCGCTTCCCCGACAACAGCTCGCCGTACTCTACGACGATGGTGTTCCTCGTGCGCAAGGGCAACCCGAAGGGGGTCAAGGACTGGAGCGATCTCGCGAAGCCGGGCGTGCAGGTGATCATCGCGAACCCGAAGACGTCGGGCAATGGCCGCTACGCGTATCTCGCCGCGTGGGGCTATCAGAAGCAGAAGGGCGCGACCGACCAGCAGGCGCTCGACTTCGAGAAGGCGATCTTCCGCAATGTGCCGGTGCTCGATTCGGGCGGCCGGGGCGCGACGACGACGTTCACGCAGCGCGGCATCGGCGACGTGCTCGTCACGTTCGAGAACGAGGTCGCGCTGATGGACACAGGCGCGTCGGGCGCGCAGTTCGACGCGGTGTATCCGTCGGCGAGCATCCTCGCGGAGCCGCCCGTCGCGGTCGTCGACAAGGTGGTCGACAAGAAGGGCACGCGCAAGGTCGCGCAGGCCTATCTCGACTACCTGTACACGCCGGAAGCCCAGGAGATCATTGCGCAGCATCACCTGCGTCCGCGCGATCCGAACGTGCTGAAGAAGCACGCGGCGGAGTTCAGGCCGCTGAAGACGTTCAGCGTCGAACAGGTGTTCGGCAACTGGGCGAACGCGCAGAAGACCCACTTCGCGGACGGCGGCACGTTCGACCGGGTGATCGTCGACCGGCAGTGACGGCGGTTTGATGCTGTATGGTGCGGCACGGTGCGCGGCGGGCGGCGCGCACGCCCCGGCCCGAGCGCCGCTGCCGCGATGCGTCACGTCACGGTTTTCCGTTGATCGAAGTCAGGTATCGGGCCAGGTCGTCGATTGCGTCCGGCGGCAGCGGCGCGCCATACACCGCGCGCATCTTCACGACCTCCGCCTTCCACTCGTCGAACGACAGCGGCGGCTGGCGAGTCACCATGCCAACCGAATGGCAGAGCAGGCAGTGCAGGTCCGCGAGGTCGGCGCCCGGGCCGGGCGGAAACTTGCGCACATCGCCGGGCAGCTCGACCTGGAGCGTTGCAGTCGGCGGCGCAGCGCGCGCCGACGTGCTCAACGCGCACGTCATCGCTGCGAGCAGGAGGGCGGCAGTCGTCTTCGTCATGTTCGGCTCCTCAAGCGATGAACACGTTCGTCGTTTCGACCACGTTGCGCATGTAGCCGGCCGGGTTCCAGTTCGGCGTGTCGGGCTGCTCGACACCGTCGGAGTTGACCGCTTTCACCTGCAGCATCGCCCGTCCCGCTTGCCGTGGTGTGAACTGCGCTTCCCAGCGACGGAAGCTGTATTTGCCGTAGTCCTTTCCGAGCCGCGCCACCGTCCACGATGCGCCGCCGTCTGCCGAGAACAGCACCTTGCGCACGCCCGTGTCGCCGCCGAACGCGATGCCGCGGACCGTCTGCGCGCGGTCCCGCGCGACCACCGCGCCGTCGGCGACGCTGGTGATGAACGAGCGCGGCACCATCCGGCCGATCGGCACGGTCGCGAAGCCGGCCTGCCCGGGCGCAACGCTCGCGTGCGGCGTGTCGGGAATCCGGTAGGCCTTCGCCATCCAGAAGTTGTCGTCCTGGCGGTCGATGACTTCGATGTCGTGCAGCATCTTCACCCAGTACGTCGAATACCAGCCGGGCACGACGAGGCGCACCGGGAAACCGTTGAGCAGCGGCAGCGGCTGCCCGTTCATCGCGAACGCGACCATCACTTCACCGTCGCGCGCGCGATCGACGTCTAGCGCCTTGATGTAGGCCGGTGTCGAGGGCAGCACACCCGAATCGAGGCCGTTGAAGCGAACCTGGACTGCGCCCGCCTTCACGCCCGCCCGGTCGAGGATGTCCTTGAGCCGCACGCCGGTCCAGCGTGCGTTGCCCATTGCGCCGTTGCCCCACTCGCCGCCGGCCACACGCGACTTGAAGAAGCCGCGTGAGTTGCCGGCGCACTGATTGACGGCGGCGACTTCGACATGCGGGAAGCCGCGCGCGAGATCGTGCAGGCTCAGTTCCAGCGGCCGGTCGACGTGCCCGCGCACGGCGAGCCGGAACGCGCCGGCGTCGATTCGCGTCGGGATGCCGGCCAGATGCCAGCGCACGAAGAACCGGTCGTTCGGCGTGAACACGCCGTCGTCGAAGACGGAGAACGGCGTTTCGAGCAGCGGCGGGCGCGTGCGCACGAGCAGCATCTCGCCCTTCTGCGGAAACGCACGCGTCAGCTCGCGCAGCCCGTTCTCGAATGGCATCGAGACTGCGTCGGCGGCGTGCGCGATGCGGAACCAGCCGCTGCCGGCGGCCAGCATGCCGCCTGCCGCGACAGCCTGCATCAGGTGACGGCGTTGAGGATCGTGTGGGGCGGCCATGGCGACTCCCGGGTTAGCCGATCTGTCGGTGGGTAGCGCAACCGTTCGCCCGGCACGGAGCACGGGATCATGCGGGCCGGGGTTGAATTCATATTAGGCGCTATTCGGCGCCATCCCGCGCAATATCCGGTCCTGCCCGCGCCACGCAATTCCGCTCGAGCGACCCGCGTGCTACGCTCATCGCCTTCCCGCTTCCAGCTTCCGGCGCCGCGCGATGAACGTCGATCCTTCCTCCGCAACTCCCCGCGGCCGCGGCCGCAAGATCTGGTCGGGCACGCAACACGTGATCGCGTACGGGATGCCGTCACTCGGGTGGCGCGATTTCTATCACCGCGCACTCACGATGAGCTGGCCCGTGTTCTTCCTGTCGCTCGCGGTGCTGTTCCTGCTCCTCAACGGCTGCTTCGCGACGCTGTACATGCTAGGCCATGCGCCGATCGCGAACCAGTCGCCGGCCGGGTTCGGCGGCGCGTTCTTCTTCAGCGTCGAGACGCTCGCGACCGTCGGCTACGGCGACATGCATCCGCAGACCGTCTACGCTCACCTCGTCGCGACACTCGAGATCTTCATCGGGATGTCGGGGATCGCGCTGGCCACCGGGCTCGTGTTTGCCCGTTTCTCGCGGCCGCGCGCGAAGGTCCTGTTCGCGCGCTACGCGATCGTGCGGCCGCTGAACGGCCGGATGACGCTGATGGTGCGGGTCGCGAACGCGCGCCAGAACGTGATCGCCGAAGCGCGCGCGAAGCTGCGTCTGATGCGTGTCGAAGGTACGCCCGAGGGCTACACGCTGCGCAAGATCCATGACCTGCCGCTCGTGCGCAGCGAGCATCCGATCTTCCTGCTCGGCTGGAACCTGATGCACGTGATCGACGAGTCGAGCCCGCTCGCCGGCGAGACGGCCGAATCGCTCGCGGCGCGCGACGCGTTGCTGATGATCACGATCGAAGGCTCGGACGAGACGACCGCGCAGGTGATGCAGGCGCGTCATTCATGGGAGCACGGCGAGATCCGCTGGTTCCAACGCTATGTCGACCTGATGTACGAAGAGGGCGGTATCACGCACATCGACTACACGCGTTTTCACGAGATCGTGCCGGTCGACGCCGACACCGCGGGCGGCATGCCCGGTGCGACCGTCGTGTCTGCCGCAGGGCACGCGGCAGGCCCGGGCGCGCCGACCGTATAGCGCGGGTTCGGGTCCGGACGGCCGCCGCCCGACGGCGGGCAGCGACGCGTCGCAGGCGCGGCGGGATCCTCGACGCGCAGCGGGCAAGATGCGCGTCAGGGATGCAGCAGCCGCGCCGCTTCGCGCTGCTCGATTGCGATCGCGCGACGGAAGCCGTCGCGGTCTTCCGCGCGCTCGACGTAGTCGCCGAGCACGCCTTCGTGCGGCAGCAGATGTGCGTCGAACGCGATCTTCAGCGTGCTCGCGAGCAACAGGTCGGCCGCGGTGAAATGCTCGCCGACGAGCCACGGACTGTGGGCGAGCGTCTGCGCAAGCGCACGCTGCACCCGCGTGATGTTGCCCCAGCCGAACGCGACCGGGTTGCCTGACGCGCCGGTGAATTTCTCCGCCATCGCCGGTTCGAGGCAGGTCGGCGTGAAGAACATCCATTGCAGGAAGCGGCCGCGCTGCGGGTCGTCGGGCGCGACGCCGAGCTGCGCGTCCTGGAAGCGGTCGGCGAGATACAGCAGCACCGCGCCGGATTCGGCGAACGGCGTGCTGCCGTCGTCGAGCGCGGGCAGCTTCGCCATCGGATTGACCTGGATGAACGCGTCGCTGCCCTGCTCGTGCGAGCGCAGGTCGATCGGCACCAGCTCGTAGGCCGCGCCGATTTCCTCGAGCATCCACAACGCCCGGAACGCCCGGGTCTTCGGCCAGTAGTAGAGCTTCATCGCGCCTCCGCGAGTTGGTGTCGGTGGTTGGTCTAGCGTACCCGAGCCGTGGAGGTTCGGACAGGGGCGACCGGCGACGGGCGGCTGGTGAGTGGCGAGGTGGGCCGGTAAGCCGCGAGCGTCCGGATGTCGCTGGCCAACCGTCGAGCCGACCGACGCGATCATCGCGACGCAGCGGTTGAACCGACGCGGACACGAAGATGATGGAATAACTAGTCATGAATTAACTAGTTAAAATGCTGTGCATTCTCATGGTGAGGGTATTGCCCGCGGTCGAATACATCGGGCTGCGAGGCCCGCGCCCGGCCGGTGCATGGGGATGAGCGAAGGGATTCGATCGACGCGCTAGCGGCCGGTCACGCTGGCACATGCGTTGTGGATATTCCGCCCCCAAAACGACTCGAAGCCCTGTGAATTTCACAGGTGAGTACGGGCCCCTGATCGAATGCGTCGCCGATTCCGACGTGGATAACCACCCGCCACAGCCACTCGAAATCCTGTGCATTTTAACGGTGAGGGTGAGCGGCAGATTGAACGGGGCGCTGGTTTCGATGTGGATAACCACCTTCCACGGCGACTCGAAACACTGTGGATTTCAACGGTGAGCACGAGCGCCTGATCGAAGAGGCGCTGATTCCGATGTGGATAAGCGCCCGCCGCGGCGACTCGAAACACTGTGGATTTCAACGGTGAGCATGAGCGCCTGATCGACCACGTTGCGCCGCGTTTCCGATGTGGATATTCCCGTCTCCGGGGAACTCAAAACCCTGTGCATTATAAAGGTGAGCGCCAGCGCCCCAACTCGGCCAAGCCCGCGTCGCGCGGCGCACGAGCGGCTGCCGCTCTGCCGCGACCTGCTGTCCCCACAACCCGCGGCTTCGCCGGCGAACCGCACACCCGTCACCCCCCCTCATCAATCCCCCGTCGATCCGCCGCCGGTCCCCCATGCGCGAGAACTCACTCAAATCCCGGACAAATGCTGGGTAGTTTTTCTCGCTGCGGGGCCGTCTGCGCAAGATGAGGAAAAACATTCTCCGTTCTGCGCGAAAAAATAGAGCCATTCCGCTGCCACCGGCCGATGCGTCTCCCGACGCGCCGCCGCGGCAGCCAAGAACAGCAGAAACCTGCACAAATCAGGAGACGTCCCCATGACCGCCCGCCTGCCCATCGACGGCACGCCCGCCCTATCCGATTACCGTCTGACCGACAACCTGACCGCGACGCGCGGCCGGATCTTCCTGACCGGCACGCAGGCGCTGGTGCGCCTGCTGCTGATGCAGCGCGCGGCCGACGCCGCGCAGGGCCTGAACACCGCCGGCTTCGTCAGCGGCTACCGCGGCTCGCCGCTCGGCATGGTCGACCAGCAGCTGTGGAAGGCGAAGAAACTGCTCGACGCAGGTGGCGTGCGCTTCCTGCCCGCGATCAACGAGGAACTCGGCGGCACCGCGGTGCTCGGCACGCAGCGCGTCGAGGCCGATCCGGAGCGCACCGTCGATGGCGTCTATGCGATGTGGTACGGCAAAGGCCCGGGCGTCGATCGCGCGGGCGATGCGCTGAAGCACGGCAACGCGTACGGTTCGTCGCCGCACGGCGGCGTGCTGGTGGTCGCGGGGGACGATCACGGCTGCGTATCGTCGTCGATGCCGCACCAGAGCGATTTCGCGATGATCGCGTGGCACATGCCGGTCGTGAATCCGTCGAACATCGCCGACATGCTCGAATTCGGGCTGTACGGCTGGGCACTGTCGCGCTACTCGGGCGCGTGGGTCGGGTTCAAGGCAATCTCGGAGACGGTCGAATCCGGTTCGACTGTCGATCTCGATGCGCTGCAGACGCAGTGGCCCGCACCGGCCGGCTACACGCCGCCGGCGGGCGGCCTGCACAACCGCTGGCCCGACCTGCCGAGCCTGACGATCGAGGCACGGCTCGCGGCGAAGCTCGACGCAGTGCGCCACTTCGCGCGCACCAACAGCATCGACAAGTGGATCGCGCCCGCCGCGCACGCGAACGTCGGCATCGTCACCTGCGGCAAGGCGCACCTCGACCTGATGGAGGCGCTGCGCCGGCTCGACCTGACCGTCGCCGATCTCGAAGCGGCCGGCGTGCGGATCTACAAGGTCGGCCTGTCGTACCCGCTCGAGATGACGCGCATCGAGACCTTCGTCGACGGTCTCGCCGAAGTGCTCGTGATCGAAGAGAAGGGCCCGGTGATCGAGCAGCAGATCAAGGACTACCTGTACAACCGCACCGAAGGCGCGCGCCCGCGCGTGCTCGGCAAGCATGATGCCGAAGGCGCTTGCCTGCTGTCCGAACTCGGCGAACTGCGCCCGTCGCGGATCCTGCCGGTGTTCGCCACCTGGCTCGCGCGTCACAAGCCCGCGCTCGACCGGCGCGAGCGCGTCGTCGATCTCGTCGCGCCGCAGATCCTGTCGAACGAGGCGGACGCGGTGAAACGCACGCCGTATTTCTGCTCGGGCTGCCCGCACAACACGTCGACGAAGGTGCCGGAAGGCTCGATCGCGCAGGCCGGCATCGGCTGCCACTTCATGGCGTCGTGGATGGAGCGCGACACGACCGGGCTGATCCAGATGGGCGGCGAGGGTGTCGACTGGGCCGCGCACGCGATGTTCACGAACACGAAGCACGTGTTCCAGAACCTCGGCGACGGCACCTACTTCCACTCGGGGATCCTCGCGATCCGCCAGGCGGTCGCCGCGAAGGCGAACATCACATACAAGATTCTCTACAACGACGCGGTCGCGATGACGGGGGGGCAGCCGGTCGACGGCAGCATCTCGGTGCCGCAGATCGCGCGGCAGGTCGAGGCTGAGGGCGTGTCGCGCTTCGTCGTCGTGTCCGACGAGCCGGAGAAGTACGACGGCCATCACGGGCTGTTCCCGAAGGGCACGACGTTCCATCACCGCAGCGAGCTGGATACGGTGCAGCGCGAGTTGCGCGAGACGCCGGGCGTCACCGTGCTGATCTACGACCAGACCTGCGCGGCCGAGAAGCGCCGCCGCCGCAAGAAAGGCGAATTCCCCGACCCGGACAAGCGCCTGTTCATCAACGATGCCGTATGCGAAGGCTGTGGCGACTGCGGCGTGCAGTCGAACTGCCTGTCGGTCGAGCCGCTCGAGACGCCGCTCGGCCGCAAGCGCCGCATCGACCAGTCGTCGTGCAACAAGGATTTCTCGTGCGTGAACGGCTTCTGCCCGAGCTTCGTGACGGTCGAAGGCGCGGCGCTGAAGAAGGCCGCGGGCGCGGCGTTCGACGAGGCGGCGCTCGCCGCGCGCGTCGACGCGTTGCCGATGCCGGCAACGCATCTCGACGCGGCGCCGTTCGACATGCTCGTGACGGGTGTCGGCGGCACGGGTGTCGTGACGGTCGGCGCGCTGATCAGCATGGCCGCGCACCTCGAAGGCAAGAGCGCGTCGGTGCTCGACTTCATGGGCTTCGCGCAGAAGGGCGGCTCGGTGCTGTCGTTCGTGCGGATCGCGTCGAGCGACAAGTGGCTGAACCAGGTGCGCATCGACACCCAGCAGGCGGACGTGCTGCTCGCGTGCGACATGGTCGTCGGCGCGAGCGCGGAAGCGCTGCAGACGGTGCGTCACGAGCGTTCGCGGATCGTCGTCAACACGCACCGGATCCCGAACGCGTCGTTCGTGCAGAACCCCGACGCGAACCTGCATGCGGACGCGCTGCTCGAGAAGATGCACCACGCAGCCGGCGACGGCTACCTGTCGAGCTGCGACGCGCAGGCGCTCGCCGCGAAGTTCCTCGGCGATTCGATCGGCGCGAACATCCTGATGCTCGGCTACGCGTGGCAGCTCGGCCTCGTGCCGGTGTCGCTCGCCGCGATGATGCGCGCGATCGAGCTGAACAACGTCGCAGTGCCGATGAACAAGCTCGCGTTCTCGATCGGCCGGATGGCGGCCGGCGACGCGGCGGGCCTCGATGCGTTGTGGAACGCGCGCCATACGGTGACGGCGCCGGTCGCGCTCGAGACGGTCAGCGAGCTGATCACCGATCGCGAAGCGCGCCTCGATGCGTACGGCGGCGCGCGCTACGTCGAGCGCTATCGCACGCTCGTGAATGCCGCGCGCGCGAAGGGCGACGAGGCGCTGACCCGCGCGGTTGCGACGACCTTCTATCGCCTGCTCGCGGTGAAGGACGAATACGAAGTCGCGCGCCTCTATGCGGACGGCGCGTTCCGCACGGCGCTCGAAGCGCAGTTCGAAGGCGTGCCGGGGCAGGACTATCGCGTGAAGTTCAACCTCGCGCCGCCGACGGTCGCGAAGGCAGGCCGTGATGGCAGCGTGCCGAAGAAGCGTGTGTTCGGCCAGTGGATGTGGCCGGTGCTCGGCATGCTCGCGCGCGTGCGCAGCCTGCGCGGCACGGCGCTCGATCCGTTCGGTCGCACCGTCGAGCGCCGGATGGAGCGCGCGCTCGCCGACGACTACGAGACGACGCTGACCCGCGCGCTCGCCGCGACGACGGCCGATAACGCCGCGCGCGTCACGCAACTCGCCGACCTGCACGCACGCGTGCGCGGTTTCGGTCACGTGAAGCTGCGCAATCTCGCAGGCGTGAAGCGGGCCGAGCGCGAACTCGCGCTGCAGCTCGGCTTCGACGCGGCGACGAGTGCGGCGGTGCAGCACGCGCTCGATGAGGTGAAGGGGGCGGGGATGCTGAAGGGGATTCCGGTCGTCGTCGCGAAGTAATCAGACGATTCCCTTCTTGCGCGTCGACAGCGCTGTTTCCGACAGGTCGATCTCGCGGATCAGCTTCGTCAGCGTCTCGTCGGAGATCTGGTGATCGCTGCGCATCCGGTACAGCATCGAGCGCTCCGCGCGCACCGCTGCAATCTTCATCTGCAATTCCATCGCTTCGGCCTGCTTTGCGTCGGCGCGCGGCGCGGGGCCGCCGTCCGACAGGGCCGCGAGGCGGCGGCGGTACAGGTCCATCACGCGCGCGGAGACGTCCGCGCAACGAGCGGAGCCCGATTCGTCGAGATCGGCCCCGATCGCATTGTGCGTCGCGTCGATCGCGCGAATGGCCGCCTGCGCGGCGGCCGCGCGCGCGGCGCGCTCTTCCTCGGCCAGCGCGTTGCGCGTCGAGCGCACGCCGCGCAGCAGCAGCGGCAGCCCGATCACGGCAAAGATCAGCGAACCGAGGATCACCGCCGACCCGACGAAGAGCGCCGTGGCGCGGCCCGGAAGA
>NZ_JAAGPL010000234.1:0-11894 GCF_017104785.1 Burkholderia sp. Ac-20353
TCCGCGGCCTGCGCGGCGATCGCGTCGAGCGCGCGGCGGTGACCGGCGACGAGCGCGTCGTAGCCGTCGCCGACGGGTTCGGCGATGCTCGTGCGGCAGGTCATCACCGACGGCGTGCCGACCGCGCGCACGCTCCACACCGCATCGATCGCCGCGCGCCTGGCCGGCCACGACTCGAAGCGCTGCACATTGACGCTCACGCGGTAGACAGGCACGCCGGCGGGCGTCGCGGAGTTCGCGACGTCGATCGTGCCGAGCTGCGCGGCGAGATCGTCGGACAGCGCGCGGCGGATCTCGTCGGCGGGTGGCGACGCCCAGCGTTCCTGCTCGAGCACGTCGACCTGCGCGGCGCTCTTCTGTACGACGAGCTGGTTCTTCGCGACCTGCTCGGGTACGCCGACGGACGGCACCTCGATCAGGAACGGCGGGTTGGCGGGCGCGGTGCGTGTCGCGAGCGTCGCGTCGGCGGGGCTCAGCGTGTAGAACCGCGCGGGCGGCGAGCCGCACGCGGCGAGCGCCAGCGCGGCGGCCAGCGCCGCGCCACATGCAAGTGCGTTCACGCGTGTCGTCATGGTTGGTCTCCTGGCTTGCCCTTGAGCAGCGATTCGGGGTGACGCTCGAGATAGTCGGCGAGCGCGTTCAGCGACTGCAGCGTGCGCGTGAGTTCCTTCAGCGCGCCGCGCACGTCGGACTGCAGCGGCGAATCCTGCTGCAGCGTCGCTTCCGCGGTCGAGAAGGTCTGCTTCGCGGCCGACAGCGTGTCGCGCGCCTCGGGCGCGACCTGCGTGTCGAGCTGCTTGAACAGCCGGTCGGCGTTCGCGAGCGCGCTGTTCAGGTTCGAGCCGATCTGGTCGAACGGCACCTTGTCGAGCTTCTTCGCGATGTCGGCAACCTGCACCTGCAGCTCGTCGAGCGAGTTCGCCACGGTCGGCAGCTCGAGCGGCTGGCGTGCCATATCGATCTTCACGACGGGCGCCTTCGGGAAGAAGTCGAGCGCGACGTACAACTGGCTCGTCAGCAGGTTGCCGGTGCGCAGCTGGCCGCGCAGCCCGTGCTGGACGAGGCGCTCGACGATCTGGCGGCGGGCCGGTTCGCCCTTGCTCGCGATCGTCTCGCGGAAGCGCGGGCCGAGGCGTTCCGGATAGATGTTCATCGTCACCGGCATCGTGAACGTCTTCGTCTGCGGTTCGAACTCGATGCCGATCTTCGTGACCTCGCCGAGCACGATGCCGCGGAAATCGACCGTCGCGCCGACCGAGAGCCCGCGCAGCGACTGGTTGAAGTTCATCACGACCTGCAGCGGCTGGCCGTCCGGGTCGCGCATCGCGTCGGTCTCGTCGGACGCGAGGCGGAACGTCGTGTTGTTCGGTGCGTTCGCGCCGCTGGTCTGGTTCGGCGGCGCCTGGAACGCGATGCCGCCGAGGATCACGGTCGCGAGCGACTGCGTGTTCAGCTTGAAGCCGCTCGAGTCGAGCCGCAGGTCGACGCCGCTTGCCTGCCACCAGCGCGAGTTGACGCCGACGTACTGGTCGTACGGCGCGTTGACGAACACGTTGAAGGTCACGCCCGTGCCGTCCTTGTCGAGCGCGAAGCCGACCACCTGGCCGACCTGCACGCGACGGTAGTAGACGGGCGAGCCGATGTCGACCGAGCCGAGCGAATCGCCGCGCAGCACGTACTGCGTGCCCTTCTGGTCGCCGGTGACGGCGGGCGGCGTCTCGAGGCCCGTGAAGTCGGTCTCGCTTTCGGACGAGCGGCCGGCGTCGACGCCGATGTACGCGCCCGACAGCAGCGTGCCGAGCCCCGACACGCCGGTCGCGCCAATGCGTGGCCGCACGATCCAGAAACGCGAACCCTTGACCGCGAAGTCCTCGGATTCCTTCTTGAGCTGCACGTCGACGAGCACGCGCGACAGGTCCTTCGACAGCGAGATCGTCTTGACCATGCCGATCTCGACGTCCTTGTACTTGACCTGGGTCTTGCCGGGTTCGAGGCCTTCGGCGCTGTGGAAGCTGATCGTGATTTCCGGGCCGCGCTCGCGCACGGACTTGATCACGAGGCCGATGCCGATCAGCGCGGCGATCAGCGGCACGAGCCAGACGAGCGATGGCAGCCAGCCGCTTTTCGACGAGATCACGGGATCGGGCGGGCGGGGACCGTCGGGGGGAGACGGATGGCCGGCCCCCTGCGGGTCTTGCGGACTATTCATGGTGTTTCCCAGTGGTTTCGACGGGATCCCAGATCAGGCGGGGATCGAACTGCATCGACGCGAGCATCGTGAGGATCACGACCGAGCCGAACGCGAGCGCGCCGGGGCCGGCCGTGATGATGGCGAGCGAGCGGAAGTGGACGAGCGCGACGGTGAGCGTCACGACGAAGATGTCGAGCATCGACCAGCGGCCGATGTGCTCGACGATCCGGAACAGGCGCGTGCGCTGCATCGGTCGCCAAGCGGAGCGGCGCTGCGCGCTGATCACGAGGAGCAGCAGCACGCCGAGCTTCAGCATCGGCACGAGGATGCTGGCGACGAACACGACGACGGCGAGCGGCCAGTCGCCCGATACCCAGAACAGCACGACGCCGCTCATGATCGTGTCTTCCTGCGAGCCGACGATCGACGACGTGCGCATGATCGGCAGCAGGTTCGCCGGGATGTACAGGATCGCGGCGGCGATCAGCAGCGCCCAGGTGCGCGCGAGGCTGTTCGGCGTACGGAAATGGAGCGCGGCGCCGCAGCGCGCGCAATGTGCGTGCGCGTCGGAAAGCGGCTGCACGAGCCCGCACGTGTGGCAGCTGGCGAGGCCCTCGCGGTCGGCGGTCGGCGACGTCATCGGCGGGGGGGCCTCCGGCAGATCTGCGGCGCCGCGGTCGCGCGAAGGCGCGCGGCCCGCACGCAGGTCGTCGGCGATGTCCCACAGCATGCCGGGATCGAACATCAGCACGACCGCGATCATCAGCGTCAGCGCGGCGAACGCGAACAGCGCGGCTTCCGGCACGACGCGCGCGAGCGTGACCATCTTGACGATGGTCACGACAATGCCGAGCATGAACACCTCGATCATTCCCCATGGGCGCACGAGCTGTACCGCGCGCAGCACGAGATTGAATCCGGGCGGGATCACGCCGCGCCGCATCGGAAACAGCAGGTACAGCAGCGCGGCCATCTCGATCAGCGGGAACAGCACGGTCGAGCAGAACACCATCACCGCGACGAGCGCCATGCCCTGGTGCCGCAGCGAATCGATCGCGCCGATCAGCGTCGTCTGCACGCGGTTGCCGTTCACGTCCATTTCGAGGATCGGGAACGCCTGCGCGATCACGAACGTGATCAGCGCCGCAAGCGCGAGCGCGCAGATCCGGTCGAGCTGGGCCGACGCGCTGCGGTAGAGCAGCGCGTTGCAGCGCGGGCAGTGCGCACTGTCGCGACCGCCAACGCGCGGTTTGTGCAACAGTGCGTCGCACTCGTGACAGGCAATCAGGTCGTTTCGTTGCATGGAGAAAGCGGTTGCGCGACAGCGGGAAGACGCATCGACGGGGCCGGAACCCGCGCCAATCTTACCAAAACGGCCTTTCCGCGGTGTCAAGAGCGACGCGCCGTGTGACTGGTCGGTAACGTGGCGCGAAGCTGGCAGCCGGCTGGCACGTCCGTTGTCGGATCCCGCGCGCGCCAAAAGGTTGCGGTAGCATGGCGCCCTTGGCATGCGTCGGACGAATCGGAGCCGCGCTGCACTTTGCTGAACTGAGGACTCCATGGCATCGAAACCGCTGCTGGCCACGCCGGCACGTTATACACAGACGGCGATCGCGCTGCACTGGCTGATCGCGCTGCTGATCGTCTGCGGCTTCGCGCTCGGCTGGGTGATGACCGACATCCCCGGCTTTACGCCGACGAAGCTCAAGTATTTCTCGTGGCACAAGTGGATCGGCGTGACGGCGTTCGCGCTCGCCGTGATCCGCGTGCTGTGGCGCGCGACCCACGTGCCGCCGTCGCTGCCGGCCGGCATGCCGGCCTGGCAGCGCGTCGGCTCGCATGGCGTGCATTGGCTGCTGTACGCGCTGATGCTCGTGATCCCGGCCACCGGCTACCTGTACAGCTCGGCGGCAAACATCCCGGTCGTGTATCTCGGCATCGTGCCGCTGCCGCGCCTGATCGATCCCGATCCGGTGCTGAAGGAAACCTTCAAGACGCTCCATGTGTCTCTGAATTACATTCTGCTTGCGCTCGTCACGATGCACGTGCTCGCGGCGATCAAGCATCAGTTGATGGACCGTGACGGCCTGCTGTCGCGGATGCTTCCCTTTGCCAAATGAAGGATCCCATGAAAGTGTCTTTCTCCCGCTCCATGCTGGCCGCGCTCGCCGCGGTGTCGTTTGCCGCGTCGGGCGCGGCGCACGCCGACGTCGACCTGGCGAAGAGCAAGGTGTCCGCCGTGTCGAAGCAGATGAACGTGCCGACCGAAGGCGTGTTCAAGAAGTTCGCCGCGCAGATCAAGTTCGATCCGGCGAAGGCCACGCAGGGCAGCGCACAGGTGTCGATCGACATCGCGAGCTACGACCTCGGCGACAAGATGTACAACGACCAGGTTGCCGGCAAGGACTGGTTCGATGCGAAAGGCTTTCCGCAGGCGACCTTCGTGTCGTCGGCGATCGCGCCCGCGGGCGGCAACAAGTACAGCGTGACCGGCAAGCTGACGATCAAGGGCAAGGCCGAGACCGTCACGGTGCCCGTGACGATCACGCAGAACGGCGCGACGCAGACCTTCGACGGCGTGCTGCCGATCAAGCGCTCGGCATTCAACGTCGGCACCGGCGAGTGGAAGGACACGTCGGTCGTCGCGGACGAAGTGCAGATCAAGTTTCATATCGTGTCCGCGAAGTAAGCGCGGCAATGTCGTGTAACCGGGCGCCGCGCATGAGCACGGCGACATTCCAAGGAGATTGAATTGAACAAGCATCTGATGATCGCGGCGGGTGCGCTTGCCGCTTCGCTGTCGTTTTCGGCATTCGCCGACGTGTCGACGTACCAGTTCGACCCGACCCACACGTACCCGAGCTTCGAGGCCGACCACTTCGGCGGCCTGTCGGTGTGGCGCGGCAAGTTCGACAAGTCGCAGGGCAAGGTGACGCTCGATCGCGCGGCGAAGACCGGCACGGTCGAAGTGACGACCGACATCGCGTCGGTCAGCACCGGCAACACGAAGCTCGACGAGCACCTGCAGTCGGCCGAGTTCTTCAATGCGTCGAAGTTTCCGGAAGCGACTTACAAGGGCACGATCAAGTTCGACGGCGACAAGCCGACCGAAGTCGTCGGCAACCTGACGCTGCACGGCGTGACGAAGCCGCTGACGCTGAAGATCGACTCGTTCAAGTGCATGCCGCACCCGATGCTCAAGCGTGAAGTGTGCGGTGTCGACGCGGTCGGCGAATTCGATCGTGGCGATTTCGGTGTCGATTACGGCAAGGCGTACGGCTTCAAGATGGCGACCAAGCTGCTGATCACGGCCGAGGCGGTCAAGCAGGACGCGACCAAGCAGTAAGCCGGCCCGGATCGCGACCGGCGGCGTGAGCCGCCGTGCGAGCAACCGCCGCGTTTCCCGTCGGGACGCGGCGGTTTTTTATTGTCCGGCGCGGCATGCGCTCCAGGCGAACGAGAACGGGAAAATAAAAAGGCCGGTTCGCGAGAACCGGCCTTTTCCGTTTGCCGAAGCAGTGTGCCGAAGCAGAGAATCGCTTACACCTGCGCGCCCGCGTTCGGATCGTCCGGATCGTGCGCGAGCTTCTTTTCCTTGATCAGGTCTTCGCGCTTGATGCCGAGCCACATCGCGAGCGAGCCCGCGACGAACACCGACGAGTAGATGCCGAACAGGATGCCGACCGTCAGCGCGAGCGCGAAGTAGTGCAGCGTCGGGCCGCCGAAGAAGAACATCGACAGCACCATCATTTCGGTCGACGTGTGCGTGATGATCGTGCGCGACATCGTGGTCGTGATCGCGTGGTTGATCACTTCCTGCACGCTCATCTTGCGTTCGCGGCGGAACGTCTCGCGGATCCGGTCGAAGATGACGACCGACTCGTTCACCGAGTAGCCGAGCACCGCCAGAATTGCCGCGAGCACCGCGAGCGAGAACTCCCACTGGAAGAACGCGAAGAAGCCGAGAATGATCACGACGTCGTGCAGGTTCGCGATGATGCCGGCGACCGCGTACTTCCATTCGAAGCGGAACGACAGGTAGATCACGATGCCGATCACGACGCACGCGAGCGCGAGCAGGCCGTCGGTCGCGAGCTCCCGGCCGACCTGCGGGCCGACGAACTCGACGCGCTGCAGCGTCACGTCCGGGCTTTGCGCCTTCAGCGCGGTCATCACCTGGTCGCTCTGCTGCGCGGACGTGAGGCCCTGCTTCAGCTGCAGGCGGATCAGCACGTTGCGCGACGTGCCGAAGTTCTGCACCTGCGCGTCGGCGTAGCCGAGCTGGCCGAGCGTCGTCCGCACGGGCTCGAGCTGCGCAGCCTGCTGATACTGCACTTCGATCACCGTGCCGCCCGTGAACTCGACGGACAGGTGCAGCCCGCGATGGAACAGGAAGAACACGGCGGCAAGAAACGTTACCAGCGAGATCACGTTGAAGACCAACGCGTGCCGCATGAACGGGATGTCTTTACGGATACGGAAAAATTCCATGGTCGTCTCCGGGTCCTTAACGGGGCGAGCCCGGTTTCTTCTGCGACGCCGCGCGGTTGCGCAGCTGCGGCTTGCCGGTGCGCGGTGCGTTGGCGTTCGCGGGAGCAGCGAGCTTCGCGGCGCGCGCGGTGTCGGTCGATTCGTCCGCGGCGGTGAACGACGCGGCGCCGGCGATTGCGCCTTCCGGCTTCCACACCTGGCCGATCGCGAGCGACTTCAGCTTCTTGCGGCCGCCGTACCAGAGGTTGACGAGCCCGCGCGAGAAGAACACCGCGGAGAACATCGACGTCAGGATACCGATACAGTGCACGATCGCGAACGCGCGCACGGGGCCCGAGCCGAACGCGAGCAGCGCGAGGCCGGCGATCAGCGTCGTGACGTTCGAGTCGAGAATCGTTGCCCACGCATGCGCGTAGCCGGACTGGATCGCGAGCTGCGGCGGCTGGCCGGCGCGCAGTTCTTCACGGACGCGCTCGTTGATCAGCACGTTCGAGTCGATCGCCATACCGAGCGCGAGCGCGATTGCGGCGATGCCCGGCAGCGTCAGCGTCGCCTGCATCAGCGACAGCACCGCGACGAGCAGCAGCAGGTTCACCGACAGGCCGATCACCGAGATCGCGCCGAACAGCATGTAGTACGCGATCATGAACACGGCGATCGCGCAGAAGCCCCAGATCACCGAGTGGATACCCATCTTGATGTTGTCGGCGCCAAGGCTCGGGCCGATCGTGCGTTCCTCGATGATGTCCATCGGGGCTGCGAGCGAGCCGGCGCGCAGCAGCAGCGCGAGGTCGGCCGCGGCCTGCGGGGTCGGCTGGCCCGTGATCTGGAAGCGGTCGCCGAGCTCCGACTGGATCGTCGCGACCGTCAGCACTTCGCCCTTGCCCTTCTCGAACAGCACCATCGCCATCGGCTTGCCGATGTTCTCGCGCGACACTGCGCGCACCGAACGGCCGCCCGCCGAGTCGAGGCGGAGGTTGACCGACGGACGCTGGTGCTCGTCGAAGCCGGCCGATGCATCGATGATGCGGTCGCCGGTGAAGATCACGTCCTTCTTCAGCAGCACGGGCGCCTGGTTGCCCTGCGTGAACAGTTCCTCGCCCGGCGGCACCGGATCGTTCGGATTCGGGTGCGTGTTGAGCGGGTCGGCGAGGCGCGCTTCCAGCGTCGCGGTACGGCCGATGATGTCCTTCGCCTTCGCGGTGTCCTGCACGCCCGGCAGTTCGACGACGATGCGGTCGCTGCCTTGTTGCTGCAGGATCGGCTCCGACACGCCGAGTTCGTTGACCCGGTTGTGGAGCGTCGTCAGGTTCTGCTTGAGCGCGGCGTCTTCGACGGCCTTCTGCACGGCCGGCGTGAACGTGCCGACCACCTGCACACCGCCGCCGCCGGGCTGGGTCGCCCATTGCAGCTCGGTGATCGACGACGTGAGCAGCTTGCGCGCGTCATCGGCGGTCTGCGGATCGCTGAAATTGACGACGACGGATTGATCGACGCGGCTCACGCCGCCGTCGCGGATGTTCTTGTCACGCAGCAGCGTGCGCGTGTCGGATGCGTCGGAATCGAGCTTCTTCGTCAGCGCGCCCGTCATGTCGACCTGCAGCAGGAAGTGCACGCCGCCACGCAAGTCGAGGCCGAGATACATCGGCAGTGCGTGCAGTGCGGTCAGCCAGCGCGGCGACGCGCTCTGCAGGTTCAGTGCGACGATGTACTGCGGATCGTTCGGATCGGCGTTCAGCGTCTTCTGCAGCAGGTCCTTCACGCGCAGTTGCGTATCGGTGTCCTTCACGCGCACGCGAATGTTCGCGTTGGCGGCCGTGTTCTCGAAGGTGACGTCGTCCGGCGTGATCTGAGCGGCTGCGAGCGCGGCATCGACCTGGCTGAGCGTCGCCGAGTCGAGCTTGACCGTGGCCTTGCCGCTCGACACCTGCACCGCCGGCGCTTCGCCGAAGAAATTGGGCAATGTGTACAGAAAGCCGATGGCGAGCGCCACGACCATCACGACATATTTCCAGATTGGGTAACGATTCATGAGGGGGCCGAACGGGGTAGTTGGCTGGAAAGCATCGCGTCCGGCACCGTGGCGGCCCGCTTCTCGGGCGGGCGCGGCGCGGAAGGCCGGACGCTCGGCGAAGGGCTTACAGCGACTTGATCGTGCCCTTCGGCAGAATGGTCGTCACTGCGGCCTTCTGCACGGTGATTTCGGTGCCTTCGGCGATCTCGACGCCGATGTAGGCTTCCGAGACCTTCGTCACCTTGCCGACGACGCCGCCGCTCGTGACGACTTCGTCGCCCTTCGCCATGGCGGAGAGCATGTTGCGGTGCTCCTTCTGCCGCTTCATCTGCGGACGGATCATGATGAAGTACAGCACGCCAAACATCAGGATGAGCGGCAGGAAGCTCATCAGGCTCGATTCGGCGCCACCCGCGGCACCTTGCGCGAAGGCATTGGAAATGAACGGCACGTTGGTCTCTCCGTAAGGGAAGATCGAAAATTAAGCCGGTTATTCTACCACCGGCCCCAAGTCGCAACGGCGTGGCAAATGCGCTTTGGGATCAAGCTGTTAAAGCGCGATCGGGTGCCGTTGCTGCCTGGAAAGAAAGGTGATTGTAATGTTTGGCGGTTCGAACCGATACCTGTCCGTGCCTTTTTAGTACTTGTCTGGTACTTGTCCGGTCAGGTGGGCGGCGCCGGCGCATCGCGCGCGGCGCCGCCGGCCCGTCAGTCGACCCCTCGCGCGCGGTCCTCCGCAAAGCGCTGGCGGAACGCGTCGAACGTGTGCGTCTCGATCGCTTCGCGGATCTCGCTCATCAGCTGCAGGTAGTAGTGCAGGTTGTGGATCGTGTTGAGCTGCGCGCCGAGGATCTCGCCGACGCGGTGCAGGTGATGCAGGTAGCCGCGCGAGAAGTTCTGGCACGTATAGCACCCGCAGCTCGGGTCGAGCGGCTTCAGCGAGTTCTTGTGCGTCGCGTTGCGGATCTTCACGTCGCCGAAGCGCGTGAACAGCCAGCCGTTGCGCGCATTGCGGGTCGGCATCACGCAGTCGAACATGTCGATGCCGTTCGCGACGCCGTCGACGAGGTCCTCCGGCGTGCCGACGCCCATCAGGTAGTGCGGCTTGTGCGCGGGCAGCTTCGGGCCGACGTGCTGCAACACGCGCATCATGTCTTCCTTCGGCTCGCCGACCGACAGCCCGCCGATCGCGAGGCCGTGGAAATCCAGCTCGGCGAGGCCCGCGAGCGATTCGTCGCGCAGGTCCTCGAACATCCCGCCCTGGACGATCCCGAACAGCGCGTTCGGGTTGCCGAGCCGGTTGAACTCGTCGAGCGAGCGCTTTGCCCAGCGCAGCGACATCCGCATCGAATCGGCCGCTTCCTTGTGCGTGGTCGGCACGCCGTTGGTCGCGTACGGCGTGCACTCGTCGAACTGCATCACGACGTCCGAGTTCAGCACCTTCTGGATCTGCATCGACACTTCCGGCGACAGGAACAGCTTGTCGCCGTTGATCGGCGACGCGAACGTGACGCCGTCCTCGGTGATCTTGCGCAGGTCGCCGAGCGAGAACACCTGGAAGCCGCCCGAATCGGTCAGGATCGGCTTGTTCCAGCCCATGAAGCCGTGCAGGCCGCCGTGCGCGTCGATCGTGTCGAGGCCCGGGCGCAGCCACAGGTGGAACGTGTTGCCGAGGATGATCTGGGCCTTGATTTCATGCAGCTCGCGCGGCTGGATCGCCTTCACGGTGCCGTAGGTGCCGACCGGCATGAAGATCGGCGTTTCGACGACGCCGTGGTTGAGCGTCACGCGGCCGCGCCGCGCGTGGCCGTCGGTCGTCAGCAAGTCGAACTTCAGCCCGTTGTGCGGGCGGATGTGTTCGTGCGTATCGTGATCGTGGGAGGGGCCTTCGGTCATCGTATTGTTCTCCTTGCCACCGGAAAACAGTCCGGCGCATGTTGAAAACGCCGCCGGGATGCCGGCGGCGGTAAAAAAATCGGTTGAGCGCGATGCGTGCGAAGTTTACGCGCCGGGCGCTTCCTGCGCTTTACGCCGCGTGAGCAGCATCGCATCGCCGTAGCTGAAGAAGCGGTAGCGCGCGTCGATCGCGTGCCGGTACGCGGCGCGGATCGTGTCGACACCCGCGAACGCGGATACCAGCATCAGCAGCGTCGACTTCGGCAGGTGGAAGTTCGTCACCAGACGGTCGACCACGCGAAACGCGTAGCCGGGCGTGATGAAGATGTCGGTCTCGGCCTGCGTCGCGGCGAGCGGCCGGCCCGCGGCGTCGGCGTCGCGCGCCGCGGCCTCGAGCGCGCGCATCGACGTCGTGCCGACCGCGATCACGTTGCCGCCGCGCGCACGGGTCGCGGCGATCTTGTCGACGAGCGACTGCGGCAGTTCGTACCACTCGCTGTGCATCTTGTGCTCGGCGATGTTCTCGACGCGCACCGGCTGGAACGTGCCGGCGCCGACATGCAGCGTCAGCGTCGCGCGTTCGACGCCCATCGCGTCGAGCTTCGCGAGCATCGGCGCATCGAAGTGCAGGCCTGCCGTCGGCGCGGCGACCGCGCCCGGGTTGCTTGCATAGACGGTCTGGTAGCGAGTTTCGTCGGTCGCGTCCGGATCGTGCTCGATATACGGCGGCAGCGGCAGGCGGCCGTACTGCTCGATCAGCGTCAGGCACGGCGCGGGGAAATGCAGCGTGAAGAACGGCTCGACGCGCTCGCCGACCGTCACGTCGAACGCGTCGGCGAGCGTCAGCGTCGTGCCTGCGCCCGGCGACTTGCTTGCGCGGATCTGCGCGAGCGCGGTGTGCGTGCCCGTCACGCGCTCGATCAGCACCTCGATCTTGCCGCCGCTTGCCTTGTGGCCGAAGAAGCGCGCTTTCAGCACCTTGGTGTCGTTGAACACGAGCAGGTCGCCGGCCTGGATGCAGGACGGCAGCTCGGTGAAGCGGCGATCGACGAGACGGGCCGGCTCGACCGAATTGTCGACCTCGAGCAGGCGGCTCGCGGTGCGGTCGGGCAGCGCGGTTTGCGCGATCAGCTCGGGGGGCAGATTGAAATCGAAATCGGAAAGCGTGAACATGCGGGCTGGTTCGAAGCGGCCGGCGTGCGCCGCCGGCAGGCGGAAACGCGTAAATGGGGCGCGCGAGCCGCTATGATGGCGGGGTGCGCGGCTTGGCCGGCGTCGCTCGTTTGGACGACGTGAAAGCCG
>NZ_JAAGPL010000235.1:0-11756 GCF_017104785.1 Burkholderia sp. Ac-20353
TCGGCATCAGCGTGACGCCCGCGCGCGAGGCCGGCTGCTGCGGCGCGACCGAATACCACCTGAACGCGCAGGACGCGGGCCTCGCGCGCGCGCGCCGCAACATCGACGCGTGGTGGCCCGCGATCGAGGCCGGCGCCGAGGCGATCGTGCTGACGGCGAGCGGCTGCGGCGCGTTCGTAAAGGAATACGGCGATCTGCTGCGCCGGGACCCCGCGTATGCGGACAAGGCGCGCCGCGTGAGCGCGCTCGCACGCGACCTCGCCGAAGTGATCGCGGCCGAGCCGCTCGACGCTCTTTCTGCACTCGCAGCGTCCGGCGCGCCGCGCGTCGCGTTCCACTGCCCGTGCACGCTGCAGCATGCGCAGCGGCTCGGCGGTGCGGTCGAAAGCATCCTGACGCGGCTCGGCTTCGATCTGACGAGTGTCGCCGACGCACACCTGTGCTGCGGCTCGGCCGGCACCTATGCGCTGACGCAGCCCGAACTCGCGACGAAGCTGCGCGACAACAAGCTCGACGCGCTCGAAGCCGCGCGGCCGGACCTGATTGTCACGGCCAACATCGGCTGCCAGACTCATCTGAATGGCGCGGGCCGCACGCCCGTGCGTCACTGGATCGAGCTCGTCGACACGCCCCGCGTCAACTGACCGGGAAGCGCGGCAAGCCCCGGACTTCAGGCCGGGGAAGGATAGCGCGGACGCCGCAGGCGTCCTTGACAGCGCGTAAATGGTGGGTGATACGCTCAGCCCATGCAACGTATCCAGGCCTTCAAATTCGAACTGATGCCGACTGGCGAACAGACGCGCGACATGCGCCGCTTCGCTGGATCGTGCCGCTTCGTGTTCAACAAGGCACTGGCGTTGCAGAAGGCGCGCTACGAGCAGGGCGAGAAGAAGCTGGGCTATGCGGGGCTGTGCAAGCAACTCACCGGGTGGCGCAATGGCATGGAAACGCCGTGGCTCAAAGAGGCGCCGACGCATCCGCTGCAACAATCGCTGAAGGATTTGGAACGGGCCTACAGCAATTTCTTCGCCAAGCGGGCCAACTTCCCGCGCTTCAAGAGGAAGGGCCAGTCAGACAGCTTCCGCTATCCCGACCCGAAACAGATCAAGCTCGATCAGGCCAACAGCCGAATCTTCCTGCCCAAGCTCGGCTGGCAGCGTTACCGCAATAGCCGCCTCGTGCTCGGCGACGTCCGCAGCGCGACCGTATCGCTGCGCGCGGGCAAGTGGTCCGTCAGCATGCTCACCGCGCGCGAAGTCGAGCTTCCCGTTCCAAGCGGCCCGGCGGTCGGTATCGACGTGGGCGTTGCACGCTTCGCGACCCTGAGCGACGGCACGTTCGTCGCGCCGCTCGCCAGCTTCAGGCAACACGAGCAGCGGCTCGCGAAGTATCAGCGGCGCATGGCGCGTAAGGTCAAAGGCTCGGCGAACTGGAAAAAGGCAAAGGCCAGAATCCAGCGTATCCACGCACGCATCGCAAACGCACGCTCGGACTTCCTGCACAAGGCATCGAACACGATCAGCAAAAACCACGCAATGATCGCCGTCGAGGATTTGCAGGTGCGCAACATGGTGAAGTCGGCCCGCGGCACGGTCGAGGCGCCTGGGCGTCATGTCCGCGCCAAGTCGGGACTCAATAAGTCCATCCTCGACCAGGGATGGGGCGAGTTCCGTCGGCAGCTGGAGTACAAGACGGTGTGGCGCGGCGGGTACTTCGTCGCGGTTGCGCCGCAGAACACGAGCCGCACGTGCCCCTGTTGCGGGCATAGCTCGGCCGACAACCGCAAGACGCAAGCGCGGTTCGCCTGCGTGAAGTGCAGCCACGAGGCGAATGCCGACCACGTCGGCGCGCTCAATGTTTTAGCGGCGGGACACGCCGTTTTAGCCTGTGGAGAGAAGGTGCAGTCGGGCCGCTCGAAGAAACAGGAACCCGCTGAAGTGACTCAGGCCATCCTGGCCTGAGCACCGTAAGAATCCTCGTCCTTTAGGGCGAGGTGGATGTCAACCACTGAATCCGGAGAACCCGCCATGCAGACCCGACCCGTACTCGACCGCGCCGACGCCGAGCGCATGCTCGCCGCCGCCCGCGCGGAAGCCGAACGCCACGGCTGGGCCGTGACGATCGCCGTCGTCGACGACGGCGGCCACCCGCTCGCGCTCTTGCGGCTCGACGGCGCATCGCCCGCGAGCGCGTACGTCGCGCAGGAAAAGGCGCGCGCCGCCGCACTCGGCCGGCGCGAAACGAAAGTGTATGAGGATATGATCAACGGTGGCCGCACCGCCTTCCTGAGTGCGCCGCTGTCGGGCTTGCTCGAAGGCGGCGTGCCCGTGACGGTCGGCGGCCAGATTGCGGGCGCGATCGGCGTGTCTGGCGTAAAGTCCGAACAGGATGCGCAGATCGCCCGCGCCGGCATACAAAGCGTCGCGGCGTGATCCGCGCGCGCCCCATTTTTCCCCGGGAGGATTCACGATGATCGACCATGACGGACTGCAAGTCGCGCCAGCGCTGAGCCAGTTCATCGAAAACGAAGCGTTGCCGGGCACCGGCATCGACAAGGCAACGTTCTGGCGCGGCTTCTCTGCGCTGGTGCACGACCTCGCGCCGCGCAACCGCGAACTGCTCGCGGAACGCGACCGCCTGCAACAGGAACTCGACGCGTGGCACCGTGCGCACCCCGGCCCGGTGCGCGACCTGCCCGCGTACCGCGCGTTCCTCGAACAGATCGGCTATCTGGTGCCCGCACCCGCGAACGTCGCGGCCGCCACCGCGAACGTCGACAGCGAGATCGCCGAGCAAGCCGGCCCGCAGCTCGTCGTGCCGCTGTCGAATCCGCGCTACGCGCTGAACGCGGCGAACGCGCGCTGGGGCAGCCTGTACGACGCGCTGTACGGCACCGACGCACTGCCCGAAGACCACGGCGCCGAACGCACGACCACCTACAACCCGACGCGCGGCCAGCGCGTAATCGACTATGCGCGCGACGTGCTCGACAACGCGGCGCCACTCGCGCGCGGCTCGCACCGCGACGCGCTGCGCTACCGCGTGCAGGACGGCCAGCTCGCCGTCGAAACGAACGCCGGCGTCACCACGCTCGCGCAGCCCGCGCAGTTCGCGGGCTACCAGGGCCCGGCCGACACGCCGTCGGCGATCCTGCTGAAGCACAACGGCCTGCACGTCGAGATCCAGATCGACGCGTCGACGCCGATCGGCCGCGCCGATCTCGCGAACGTGAAGGACGTCGTGCTCGAAGCGGCAGTCAGCACGATCATCGACTGCGAGGATTCGGTCGCCGCCGTCGATGCGGAAGACAAGGTGCAGCTCTATCGCAACTGGCTCGGCCTGATGGAGGGCACGCTCGTCGAGGAAGTCGCGAAGGGTGGCAAGACCTTCACGCGCCGCCTGAACGCCGACCGCGACTACACGACGCCCGCCGGCGGCACGCTGTCGCTGCACGGCCGCTCGCTGCTGTTCGTGCGCAACGTCGGCCACCTGATGACGAACGGCGCGGTGCTCGACCGCGACGGCAACGAAGTGCCGGAAGGCATCCTCGACGGCGTCGTCACGACGCTGTGCTCGCTGCACGACCTGAAGGCGAAGCGCAACTCGCGCACGGGCTCGATCTACATCGTGAAGCCGAAGATGCACGGCCCGGCCGAAGTCGCGTTCTCCGACACGCTGTTCGCGCGCATCGAGGATCTGTACGGGCTGCCGCGCAACACGCTGAAGATGGGCATCATGGACGAGGAGCGCCGCACCAGCGTGAACCTTGCCGCGTGCATCGCCGCAGCGGCTACGCGCGTCGCGTTCATCAATACCGGCTTCCTCGACCGCACCGGCGACGAGATGCACTCGTCGATGGAAGCGGGCCCGATGATCCGCAAGGGCGACATGAAATCGTCCGCGTGGATCACCGCGTACGAGCGCAACAACGTGCTCGCCGGCCTCGCGGCCGGCCTGCGCGGCCGCGCGCAGATCGGCAAGGGCATGTGGGCGATGCCGGACCTGATGCACGCGATGCTCGAGCAGAAGATCGCGCATCCGCGCGCGGGCGCGAACACCGCGTGGGTGCCGTCGCCGACCGCCGCGACGCTGCATGCGCTGCACTATCATCTCGTCGACGTGCAGGCCGTCCAGCAGGAACTCGAGAAGATCGCATACGCGAGCGAGCGCGACACGCTGCTCGAAGGGCTGCTGACGATCCCGGTCGTCGAGCGTGCCGAATGGAGCGAAGACGAGATCCTGCACGAAGTCGAGAACAATGCGCAGGGCATCCTCGGCTACGTCGTGCGCTGGGTCGAACAGGGCGTCGGCTGCTCGAAGGTGCCCGACATCAACAACGTCGGCCTGATGGAAGACCGCGCGACGCTGCGCATCTCGAGCCAGCACATCGCGAACTGGCTGCGTCACGGCGTGATCACTGAAGACTTCGTGCTCGGCGTGTTCAAGCGGATGGCGCGCGTCGTCGACCAGCAGAACGCCGGCGACGCGAACTACCGGCCAATGGCGCCCGACTTCGATTCGTCGTACGCGTTCAAGGCCGCGTGCTCACTCGCGCTGCAGGGCACCGCGCAGCCGAGCGGCTATACCGAGCCGCTGCTGCATCAGTTCCGGCTCGCGTTCAAGCAGCACCAGCGCGCAGGCTGAGTGTCGCATGCGGGTTCGCGCCCGCATGGGTTCCCGCCGAAACGGGCGGCCATCATGGCCGCCCGTTTTCATCTGCCCGTTCATCTGCCCGTCCATCTGCCCGTCCTGTCGGTCGACGGATCCCGATAACCGACGCAGTCCGAACGATGCGGCTTCACCTCGGGTCAATCCCTGATTCGTCACGTCGAACGACGGTTCGACTCGATCGTCCGGCACGCCGGACGATCGACGCCGCATGCTCGAAAACCCTTACCGGGCAAGGCTCAAGCCCGCATTCGAGCCCGTTGGAATCAAGCGTAATTTGATTCACGCCGACGATTCTCAACATTTATCGCGCGCACAAACGCGCGCGCTATACTGCGTCCGATACCGCTGAGGAATCGGATTCCGGTGGATGCCGACAGCGAAAGCGCGATTGGCATCCACGCAAGCCTCCGACTATCCGCGGATTATTTCTCCAACATCGGGGGGACACACATCAGGATGGCTGCGGCACCCGCCCGGGGCCTGCCCGTCATCCGGCATCAACGGCCGTACCGGATCGCCGCCAATATCGTCATACGAACAATCGCATCGGCCCGAGGCGCCCGTCGTGCGCCGCGGCGATGCCCACCGATCTTCGGAACATGGCAGAAACCGACTACGCGGTGCCCAGCGAGCCCGGCCTGATACGCCGCGCTGCCGCTCAGCTGCGCCGGCTGTTCGCGCCGCACCTGATCTTCTATTCGGGGCTGGGGATCGCGCTGATCCTGTTGCTGCTGTGCGGCACCCTGCTCTACGAAGGCCGGATCGACGCGCGCGAGCGCGCGCGCACCACGTTGCAGAACCTCGCGCTGATGGCCGCCTGGGACATCGAGCGCAACATCGAGATCTATTCGCTGTCGCTGCAGGCCGTCGTCGACGGCGTGAACCAGCCCGAAGTCATGCGCCTGCCGATGTCGCTGCGCCGCCAGGTGCTGTTTGACCGCTCGACGACCGCCCGCTATCTCGGCGGCATCTATGTGATGGACGCCAACGGCAACATCGCGGTCGACGGCGCGAGCGACGTGCCGCGCGCCGGCAATTTCAGCGACGCACGGTACTTCACCGTGCACCGCGACCGGCCGGACGTCGGCCTGTACGTCAGCGATCCTTACCGTTCGAGGTTGCGCAACGGCTCGCCGAGCGTCGCGCTCAGCCGACGCATCTCGCAACCGAACGGCTCGTTCGGCGGCGTCGCCGTGATGGCGATCCGGCTCGAATATTTCCAGGACCTGTTCGCGCGCCTCGCCCTCGGCAAGCACGGCTCGATCTCGCTGATCGCGACGGATGGCCTGATGCTGATGCGCCAGCCGTTCGACCCGAAGATCATCGGCCGCGACATCAGCAAGGCGAGCACGTTCAAGCGCTTCATGACCGCGAACGACGGCAGCTTCACCGATACCGCGTCGATCGACGGCGTGCGGCGCCTGTACGTGTTCCGGCACCTGAACAACCTGCCGCTGATCATCATGGTCGCCGAGGCCGAATCGGACATCTACGCGGCCTGGTACAACCGCGCGATCCCGGTCGGCTCGGCGATGGCGGCCCTCGCGCTCGGCTTCGTCGCGCTGTCGCTGCTGCTCGACGTGCAGTTGCGCAAGCGCCATCGCGCGGAGGCCGAACTGCAGGCGCTCGCGCGCACCGACGGCCTCACGGGCCTCGACAACCGCCGCATGCTCGACGACACGCTCGAGCGCGAATGGCGCCGTGCCGCACGCTCGCAGCATGTGCTGTCACTGCTGTTCATCGACGTCGACCACTTCAAGCGCTACAACGACACGCAAGGCCACCAGGCGGGCGACGATGCACTCGCGGCGGTCGGTCGCTGCATCGCCGGCTGCCTGCGCCGGCCGGCCGATTACGCGGCGCGCTACGGCGGCGAGGAATTCGTCGTGATCCTGCCCGACGTCGGCGCGGAAGGCGCGGTGGCGATTGCCGAGACGATTCGCGTGAGCATCCAGGATCTCGGGATCAGGCATGCGGCGAGCGACTTCGGCCGGCTGACCGCGAGCGTCGGCGTGACTACCTGCTTCCCCGAATGGGACGGCGGCGTCCAGGCCGCGCTGAAGCGTGCCGACGATGCGCTGTACTGCGCGAAGGCGGGCGGCCGCAACAAGGTGGTCGTGCAGAGCGCCACGCATCTCGAACGCCGGCGCGCGTGACGGCGGGCGCGCCGTGCCGGCCCGACCGGCGCGCGCCCCCGTAAAATCGCCGACAATACCGGCTCGTTGCGCGGCCGTACCGCGTCCGGCACGGCCGGCCGGCCCGCCGACGCACCGACGCAACGACCGGCATCCGCCGCGCGGCCGGCCCCTATCGTCATGAAACTCAAGGCAAAGATCTTCCTTCTGGCCATCGTGCCGTTTCTCCTCGCGATCGCCGGCATCGGCTTCGGCGTGCGCCAGCAGGCGACGGCACTCGCGCGCACGCAGCACGCGACGATCCAGGCCGCGTACCTGTCGAGCAAGGAAGTCGAGCTCAGGCATTACGTCGACCTCGCGACGAGCTCGATCATGCCGCTCTACGAAGCGAGCGGCCGCAACGCGCGCGACGACGCGCTGCTGCGCATGCAGGCGCTCGCGATGCTGCAGAAAATGGACTTCGGCCCCGACGGCTACTTCTTCGTGTATGACCTGCACGGCAATTCGCTGATGCATCCGCGCGAGCCCGAGCGGGTCGGCCACAATTTCTGGTCGATGCGCGATTCGCAGGGCAGCCTGACGATCCAGCAGCTGATCAGCGCCGCGTCGCACGGCGGCGGCTACGTGCGCTATATCTGGCAGCGTCCGTCGACGGGGCGTCCGGCGCCGAAGCTCGGTTACGTGGTCGCGCTCGAGCACTGGGGCTGGATGGTCGGCACCGGCATCTATCTCGACGACGTCGACAACGCGCTGCAGCGCATCGATGCGCGCGCGTCCGCGAACATCGAGCGCACGATGAGCTGGCTCACCGCGATCGCGCTGGCGGGCGCCGCCGCAATCGCCGTCTGCGCGCTGGTGCTGAACGTCAGCGAATCGCGCAGCGCGGACGCGAAGCTCAAGCAGCTCGCGCAGCGCGTGGTCGAATCGCAGGAACAGGAGCGCGCGCGGCTGTCGCGCGAGCTGCACGACGGCATCAGCCAGATGATGGTGTCCGCGAAGCTGATGCTCGAATCGGCGCTCGCGCGCTTCGAGCGCGGCACCGCGCGCATGCCGGCGGCCGAGCAGGCGCTCGCGTCCGGCGTCGTGCGGCTCGGCGACACGCTGCGCGAAGTGCGGCGCATCTCGCATGCGCTGCGTCCCGCGATGCTCGACGATCTCGGCCTTGCAGCCGCGCTCGAGCAGCTCGTTCGCGAACTCGGCGCGGAAAGCGGCATCGACATCGGCTACACACAAGTCGCGCACAGCGGCACGCGGCCGCTGCCCGCCGCCGTCAACACCGCACTGTTCCGGATCGCGCAGGAAGCGCTCAGCAACATCGTGCATCACGCGCACGCGTCGCGCGCCGCCGTCACGCTCGACCTCGGCGCGCACGCGGTCACGCTGACCATCGCCGACAACGGCTGCGGCTTCGACGCCGAACGCTCGCAGGCCGACGCGCGCGGCGGCATCGGCCTGCGCAACATGCGCGAACGCCTCGACGCGCTCGGCGGCACGCTGTCGATCACGTCGCAGGTCGGCCACACCGTGGTGGCCGCGCGCGTGCCGCTGACGTCCGCGGCCTGACCTCACGCGCCGCCCACGATTCCCAGGAGATCCTTCGCCCATGCGCGCCACCGAAAACGACAACAACAACGACCACGCCAACCCGCCAGCCGCCGAACCCGTCGCCCGCCTGCTGCTCGTCGACGACCATCCGCTCGTGCGCGACGGCCTGCGGATGCGGCTCGAAGCCGCCGACCTGTCCATCGTCGGCGAGGCCGGCAACGCCGACGAGGCGCTCACGCTCGCGGAGACGCTCGAGCCCGATCTCGCGCTGATGGACGTCGGCATGAACGGGATGAACGGCATCGCGCTCGCCGGCGTATTCCACGAACGCCATCCGGGCATCCGCGTGCTGATGCTGTCGATGCACGACAACGTCGAATACGTGACGCAGGCAGTGCGGGCGGGCGCGAGCGGCTATCTGCTGAAGGATTCGCCGGCGAGCGAGATCGTCCGCGCGATCGGCGCGGTGCTCGCGGGCCACACGTTCTTCAGCGAGGGGCTCGCCGCGCGGATGATCCACGCGCACGCGGCGGCGTCGCCGCTCGATCGGCTGACGCCGCGCGAACGCGACATCCTCGACACGCTCGCGCAAGGCCTGTCGAGCAAGCAGATCGCGCAGCAGACGGGGCTGTCGGTGCGCACGGTCGAGACGCACCGGCTCAACCTGAAGCGCAAGCTCGACATCGAAGGCCAGGCCGAGCTGATCAAGTTCGCGGTCGAGCATCGGCGGCGGTGAGCGCGCGGCAGCGCATGTGCAACATGCATGTGCAATCAGTACGCAACAAGCACGAAACAAGCGCGCAATAAAAAGGGCGCCTGACTGAGTCAGGCGCCCTTCGTGCATCGGAACCGCGTTGCCGCTCAGTTCGTCCGTGCGTTGTGCTTCTGCAGGAAGGCGATCAGCCCGTCGACGCCGCCCGACGCGAGCTGGCTCTTGAACTGGCCCTGGTAGACCTGGATCAGCCACGCGCCCGACATGTCGATGTCGTAGATCTTCCAGTCGTTGCCGACCTTGCCGAGCCGGTAGCCCACCGACTGGCTGTCGCCCGGCGTCGTCACCGTCGACTGCACGAGCGCATCGGTGCCCGACGCGCTGCCCGCCTTGAACGAGAACTTCGCGTCCTGGCTGCCGAGCTGCGCGAGCGACGCGGCATAGGTGCGCGTCATCAGCAGCTTGAATTGCTTGTACAGCTCCTGCTGCTGTTGCGGCGTCGCCTGCTTCCACGCGTCGCCGACCGCGATGCGGGTCGTGCGCTCGAAGTTCGTCGCCGGCAGGAAGCGCTGCTCGACGACCTGCGTGACCTTCGCCATGTCGCCGCCACGGGCGGCCGGATCCGCCTTCATCGCAGTGACGGTGCCCTCGACTGCATTACGGACGATGTCGACCGGCGCGCTTTGCGCGAACGCGGAAATCGACACGGTGGCGGCAGCGAGGAAAGCAAACAGATGACGTTTCATACGGATATCGCACTCGGTAAGGAAAGACGTCCGGCGCGGCAGGCCGCCCGGTCGACGCAAGTATAGCGGGCCTGACGCGCGGCTGCCGCGCGGTGACCGACTGTTACCTTTCACGCCGGATTGTCACAAGGGCGCCGAACGCCTGGACGATTCATGTAAGCACCCCCTTACATTTGACCCCGTTGCCCGGCCGAGCCTGCCACAACGGCCGCCGGCCCCGATTCCCCCGCTGCGGGACAAATCTCCTTCCGGTCCCGAAAAGCCCGAACGTCACGACTCACGCCACGTTGCGCCGGTATACTTGGCTACTTTGCCTTTTCGAGCCACACCCCACCGCCACATGGTGACTTCTCTCATCATTCGACTCGTTGCGTGGTCGGTCCGACGCCCGATCTGGGTCGTCGCGCTGTCGCTGATCATTGCCGCCGTGAGCGGCGTCTACGTTGCCGGCCACTTCAGGATCAACACGGACATCAGCAAGCTCGTCGACGCCGAACCGCAATGGGCCGCGCTCGGCCAAGCGACCGACCGCGCCTTCCCGCAACGCAACGGCACGATCCTCGCGGTCGTCGAAGCCCCGGCCCCCGAATTCGCGACGGCCGCCGCACACGCGCTGACGGCCGCGCTGCAGAAACAGGCCGATGCCGGCCGCCTCGGCCAGGTCGCCGAGCCGGGCGGCGGGCCGTTCTTCGAGCACAACGGGCTGCTGTTCCTGTCGCCGCAGGAAGTTGCGGATACGACGTCGCAGCTCGCGAGCGCGCGCCCGCTCGTCAACGAGCTCGCGAAGAACCCGAGCCTGACCGGGCTCGCGACCACGCTGTCGACGACGCTCGGCCAGCCGCTCCTGACCGGCCAGGTCAAGCTGCCGGGGATGGCCAAGCTGCTCGCGCGCAGCGCCGCGACGGTCGACGACGTGCTGGCCGGCAAGCCCGCCGCGTTCTCGTGGCGCGCGCTCGTCGACAGCGACGCGGCGCACCAGCCGGCGCGCGCGTTCGTCACCGTGCAGCCGCTCGTCAACTACGGCGCGCTGAAGGCGGGCGCCGCCGCGAGCCAGACGATCCGGGAAACCGCGCGCACGCTCGATCTCGAGAAACGCTTCGGCGCGGTCGTGCGGCTGACCGGCGAGCAGCCGCTCGCCGACGACGAATTCGCATCGGTGCAGGACGGCGCGGCGCTCAACGGCGTGCTCACGCTGCTCGCGGTGCTCGTCATCCTGTGGCTTGCGCTGCGCTCGAAGCGGATGATCGGCTCGGTGATCGTCACGCTGTTCGTCGGCCTTGCCGTCACCGCCGCGCTCGGCCTGTTGATGGTCGGCTCGCTGAACATGATCTCGGTCGCGTTCATGGTGCTGTTCGTCGGCCTCGGCGTCGATTTCTCGATCCAGTACGGCGTGAAGTACCGCGAGGAGCGCTTCCGCGACCCGCGCATCGATCACGCGCTGATCGGCGCCGCGCACTCGATGGGCCTGCCGCTCGCGCTCGCGACCGCGGCGGTCGCGGCGAGCTTCTTCTCGTTCATCCCGACCGCGTATCGCGGCGTGTCCGAACTCGGCCTGATCGCCGGCGTCGGCATGTTCGTCGCGCTGCTGACCACGCTCACGCTGCTGCCCGCGCTGCTGCGCCTGTTCGCGCCGCCGGGCGAATCGAAGACGCCGGGCTTCCCGGCGCTCGCGCCGGTCGACGATTTTCTCGACCGGCACCGCAAGCCGATCCTGATCGGCACGCTCGCGGTCGTGATCGGCGGGCTGCCGCTGCTCGCGTTCCTGCGCTTCGACTTCAACCCGCTGCACCTGAAGGACCCGCACAGCGAATCGATGGCGACGCTGCTCGCGCTGAAGGATTCGCCGGAGGCATCGGTGAACGACGTCACGCTGCTCGCGCCGTCGCTTGCCGCGGCCGACGCGGCCGCGAAGCGCGTCGGCGCGCTGCCCGAAGTCGGCCGCACGAC
>NZ_JAAGPL010000236.1:0-241 GCF_017104785.1 Burkholderia sp. Ac-20353
GGAGCATTAAAAAAAAAAAAAAAAAAAAAACAAAAACGATACCTCTTTCCCTCCTATCCAGCTCTCGTACTACTACTTCTACTAGTCCTCTTCTTGACTTACCTTTCTTAGATCCTCGTATCTCTGTATGACACTGCATCTACACCTATATCTATCACATTCCCGATTCTCTAGTTTGCTTGCTACTTTTCTTTCTTCATATTCCATTTCACTCTGCCTTCATCGTCTTTCCTGCTCTTGT
>NZ_JAAGPL010000237.1:0-237 GCF_017104785.1 Burkholderia sp. Ac-20353
TGTTGATGGTATAACATCGGAGTGAAGTGCTCGTGCAGACAGTCTATCAAGTCTTAACTACATAGCAGCTGCTATCTCAGTGCACAATGCACATAGTATCTATACACACAACGCTCATATTCACCGCAGTCTCTATACCTTGACATCTAATGATCACAGTTGAGAATAGTATGTTAATTTTGTTCATTTAGTTATATCTCACTTTTCACGACTGTTATTTTTTTTTTTTTTTTTTTT
>NZ_JAAGPL010000238.1:0-11655 GCF_017104785.1 Burkholderia sp. Ac-20353
TTCAACCACGAGCGAATGCACTTCTTCGAAGGCGACATCACGATCAACAAGGAGTGGGTCGAGTATCACGTGAAGAAGTGCGACGTGATCCTGCCGCTCGTCGCGATCGCAACGCCCGCGACCTACGTCCAGCAGCCGCTGCGCGTGTTCGAGCTCGACTTCGAGGCGAACCTGCCGATCGTGCGTTCGGCCGTCAAGTACGGCAAGCACCTCGTGTTCCCGTCGACCTCCGAGGTCTACGGCATGTGCGCGGACGAGCAGTTCGATCCGGACGCATCGGCCCTCACCTACGGCCCGATCAACAAGCCGCGCTGGATCTACGCATGCTCGAAGCAGCTGATGGACCGCGTGATCTGGGGCTACGGGATGGAAGGCCTGAACTTCACGCTGTTCCGTCCGTTCAACTGGATCGGCCCGGGCCTCGACTCGATCTACACGCCGAAGGAAGGCAGCTCGCGCGTCGTCACGCAGTTCCTCGGCCACATCGTGCGAGGCGAGAACATCAGCCTCGTCGACGGCGGTTCGCAGAAGCGTGCGTTCACCGACATCGACGACGGCATCAGCGCGCTGATGAAGATCATCGAGAACCCGAACGGCATTGCGTCGGGCAAGATCTACAACATCGGGAATCCGAAGAATAATTTCTCGGTCCGCGAACTCGCGCACAAGATGCTCGAGCTGGCCGCCGAATTCCCGGAGTACGCCGATTCCGCGAAGAACGTGAACCTCGTCGAAACGACGTCGGGCGCGTACTACGGCAAGGGCTACCAGGACGTGCAGAACCGCGTGCCGAAGATCGACAACACGATGCAGGAACTCGTCTGGGCGCCGCAGTCGACGTTCGACGAAGCACTGCGCAAGATCTTCGAAGCGTATCGCGGCCACGTCGGCGACGCGCGCGCGCTCGTCGAACAGCAAGGCTGAAACGGGACGCACGCTTGGCTCGCATCGTCCTCAAGATCGACGTCGACACGCTGCGCGGCACGCGCGAAGGCGTGCCGAACCTCGCACGCATCTTCGAGCGCTTCAGCGCGCGTGCGACCTTCCTCTTCAGCCTCGGGCCCGACCATACCGGCTGGGCGCTGCGGCGCGTGTTCCGCCCCGGGTTCCTGAAGAAGGTGTCACGCACGTCCGTGGTCGAGCATTACGGCGTGAAGCAGCTGATGTACGGCGTGCTGCTGCCGGGCCCCGACATCGGCCGCCGCGCGGTCGCCGACATGCGCGCAATCCACGAGGCCGGCTTCGAATGCGGGATCCACACGTGGGATCACGTGTACTGGCAGGACAACGTCCGTGAGCGCGACCGCGACTGGACCGCGCGCGAAATGCAGAAAAGCCACGCGCGCTTCGTCGACATCTTTGGCGCACCGCCCGTCACGCACGGCGCGGCGGGCTGGCAGATGAACGACGCGGCGTTCGAGCAGATCGACGCGTGGGGCATGCGCTATGCGTCCGACGGCCGCGGTCATTCGCCGTATCGGCCGGTCGTCGGCGGGCGGACACTCGAGCACGTGCAGATGCCGACGACGCTGCCGACGCTCGACGAGGTGCTCGGCGTCGACGGCGTCGACACGCACAACGTCGCCGCGCATATCCTCAAGTTCACCGAAACCAATCCGCACGACCAGGTCTTCACGCTGCACGCGGAACTGGAAGGCCAGAAGCTCGCGCCGGTGTTCGAGCAACTGCTCGCGGGCTGGCGCGCGCAAGGCCACACGTTTGCGACGATGGGCGACTATCACGCGACGCTGGACCGCGACACGCTGCCATCGTACCCTGTCGCGTGGGGCGAAATTCCGGGCCGCTCCGGCGAGTTGATCGTCCAGCCCGACTGAGACAGCGCCGTTCGTTCCCGCCCCTCCGGTGTGGCAGCGCGCCGCCCGTTGCGCGCCGCCACACCCGCGTCATCGATGCGCGGCGCGCAAGCGCGCGCTCGCCAAGGCGCCCTTCCATAACAACAGGAGAAACACGTGTCCGTCGAAGTTGACCGTCAAGTTCCCGATTTCACCGCACCGGCTACCGGCGGCGACCTGTCGCTGTCCGACCTGCAGGGCAACAAGCTCGTGCTGTATTTCTATCCGAAGGACAACACGCCGGGCTGCACGACCGAAGGGCTGCAGTTCCGCGATCTCTATCCGAAGTTCAAGAAGGCCGGCGCGGAAATCGTCGGCGTGTCGCGCGACAGCCTGCGCTCGCATGACAATTTCAAGGCAAAGCTCGAGTTGCCGTTCGCACTGATCTCCGATGCCGACGAAGCGCTGTGCACGCTGTTCGATGTCATCAAGATGAAGAAAATGTATGGCAAGGAAGTGCGCGGAATCGAGCGCTCGACGTTCCTGATCGACGCCGATGGCGTGCTGCGTCGCGAGTGGCGCGGCATCAAGGTGCCGGGGCATGTGGACGACGTGCTAAGTGCTGTACAAGCGCTTTGAGGCGCGCTATATTGGGCCGCAATGAATGCCAGTTCGCCCCATATTTCTCGTAGCTGCGCCGGTGCTCGTTGCGATGCTTTCCCGCACCTGACGCGCATCACGACGGTATCAGCCGAGCCGCATGTCCCGGTCGACGGGGCAGCGGCTTTTTTTATGGTCTGCGCGCCGGCACGCGGTCCGGCCCTTCACCCCGTCAAGGAGCTGATCGACATTTAGGCGAACCGGCGATACGAAATCCTTATGCGCCACCGCGCGCAAACTGCACGCGTCTTCGTTACGAAGCAGGATGCGATCAGCGGCGCATGCCATGCGACACGATTCCTCCCGAGGGACACCATGCCTTTGCCTACCCCCCCCAGCAAGCTCGGCAGCCTGCTGCCGCCCGACGAATACAAGGCGAAAGCGCGACCGGCGAAAGCCGCGAAGCAATCCGCCGAAGGGGACGTTTCCACGGCCGCCGACTACGGCCCGGCTAGCGTGGCCCAACCCATGACCGAAGCCGCGAACACGGCCGCGCCGCTGCGCGCGGTTGCGTCCGCGCAGGAAGCCGCGAGCGCGCCAGCACGCGGTCGCAAGACCAAGCAGACGGCCGCATTGCTGCAGCCCGTGCCGGCTCCCGCCGAGCCCGTTGCGCCGGCCGCACCGGTTGCGCGCGCCGAAAAACCGTCGGCCGCGAAACCGGCTTCGACCACCGCGCGCGACGCGGGCACCGCGACGAAGTCGCGCGGCCGCAAGGCCGCCGAGGCCGAAATGCAAAAGCTGTTCGTACTCGATACGAATGTGCTGATGCACGATCCGAGCAGCCTCTTCCGCTTCGAGGAACATGACGTCTATCTGCCGATGATGACGCTCGAGGAACTCGACAACCACAAGAAGGGGATGTCGGAAGTCGCACGCAACGCGCGCCAGGTGAGCCGCACGCTCGACGCGCTCGTCGCCGACGCAGGCCCGATCACGGCCGGCATTCCGCTGTCGCGTCTCGGCAGCCGCGAGGCGCTCGGCCGCCTGTACTTCCAGACGACGCTCAACCACATCGAGCCCGTCGAGGGCCTGCCGCAAGGCAAGGCCGACAACCAGATCCTCGGCGTCGTGCGCGCGCTGCAGCGCGACCGGCCCGATCGCCAGGTCGTGCTGGTGTCGAAAGACATCAACATGCGGATCAAGGCGCACGCGCTCGGCCTGCCGGCCGAAGACTACTTCAACGACCAGGTGCTCGAGGACAAGGACCTCCTGTACACGGGCGTGCGCGAACTGCCGCAGGACTTCTGGACCCGGCACGCGAAGGGCATGGAGAGCTGGCAGGATACGAAGACGGGCACCACGTACTACCGCGTGACGGGTCCGCTCGTCGCGTCGATGCTCGTCAACGAGTTCGTCTATCTCGAGCCGCAGAACGGCGAGCCGACGTTCCATGCGATCGTCCGCGAACTGAACGGCAAGACGGCGCTGCTGCAGACGCTGCGCGACTACAGCCACCACAAGAACAACGTGTGGGGCATCACCGCGCGCAACCGCGAGCAGAATTTTGCGCTGAACCTGCTGATGAACCCGGAGATCGACTTCGTCACGCTGCTCGGCCAGGCCGGCACCGGCAAGACGCTCGTCGCGCTCGCGGCGGGCCTCGCGCAGGTGCTCGACGACAAGCGCTACAACGAGATCATCGTGACGCGCGCGACCGTGCCCGTCGGCGAGGACATCGGCTTCCTGCCCGGCACCGAGGAAGAGAAGATGCAGCCGTGGATGGGCGCGTTCGACGACAACCTCGAAGTACTGCAGAAGACTGACGACGCAGCCGGCGAATGGGGCCGCGCGGCGACGCAGGAACTGATCCGTTCGCGCCTGAAGGTGAAGAGCATGAACTTCATGCGCGGCCGCACGTTCGTCGACAAGTACCTGATCATCGACGAGGCGCAGAACCTGACGCCGAAGCAGATGAAGACGCTCGTTACGCGCGCCGGTCCCGGCACGAAGATCGTCTGCCTCGGCAACATCGCGCAGATCGATACGCCGTACCTGACGGAAGGCAGTTCGGGGCTCACCTATGTCGTCGACCGCTTCAAGGGCTGGGGCCACGGTGGCCACGTGACGCTCGCGCGCGGCGAACGGTCGCGGCTCGCCGACTACGCGTCGGATATCCTGTAACGCAGCCGGCCGATTCGGTTCGAATCGGCCCGGTCGGCGACAAGCGCACGGCGCTCCGGAAACGGGGCGCCGTTTTTATTTTTTGGGGTCGCACTTTTCGCGTGGTCACCACACAACGACCACAGCAACAACCACCGCGACGACCGCATTTACGCGCGAAACTTCAAGTAAATTCTCAGGAATGGTTGCCTAAGCCCCGTCGGAGCGACTACCATCGGGTGTCTGTTGTCATACGATAGGCGAACGCGCCGCGTTCGCTCGCCCGTCATGTTTCGAATCTGGCTTCCCGTCGCCGTCGTCTCGCTGCTTGCGGCCTGTTCCAGCGTGCCGCCACAGTCGTCGCGCCCGTCGGGCATGACGATCACGACGCCGCGCGCATTCCCCCCGCCCGCCAATTTCCCGAAATTCGTCGACCACAGCGTCGGCCAGGAAGAAATCTCGATCCAGGCGATGAGCCTCGTCGGCGTACCGTATCGCTGGGGCGGCAACACGCCGACGAGCGGCTTCGACTGCAGCGGGCTCGTCCGCTACGTGATCGGCCGCGCGGCGGACGTGGACCTGCCGCGCACGACCGCGGACATGAGCGGCCGCGGCACGTCGATCGATCCGGAGCAGATCGCGCCGGGCGATCTGATCTTCTTCAACACGACCGGGCGGCCGCATTCTCACGTCGGCATCTATGTCGGCAAGCTGCGCTTCGTCAACGCACCGTCGACCGGCGGCACCGTGCGGCTCGACTACCTGACGAATCCGTACTGGTCGAAACGCTTCGACGGCATTCGCCGCGTCGCGCCTGCGCGCGCGGCGCCGACGCCGTTCGATGCACCGACCTTCGAAGCGCGGCGCGATACGCCGCCGGTTGCAGCAGCCGCAACAGCCACGCTGACCGCTGCGCCCGCGACCGCGGCATTGGCAACGCCTGCGCCGACGGTCGCCCCTGCGCCGCGCGCGACGATCGCGGCAGCACGTCCGGCCGCCGCGCCGGCACCTGTGCCGCGCGTAGCGGCCACCGGCACAACCGATCCGTTCGAACCGCCGCCGTCACGCATCGCCGCTGCGCAACAGCAGGCGCAAACCGCTGGCTCGGTTTCGCCGGCGCTTGCGAGCAACGGAAACGACACGCCGCCCACGCAACCCGCGACGAGCGGCACCACGATTCCGACGATCAGGATCCAGCCGGCCGATGCGCTCGCGGCAGCAGGATCGGATACCTACGACACACCGCTGGCCGCCCGCGCCACCCCCAACGCCAGTCAGCCGCTTGCGCCCGAGCCGGCGGCAGGTTCCGTGCAGGTTCTGCGCGCGTCGACGCAAGCCGCGCCCGTCAGGGCCGCGACCGGTAGCGCCGACGATCCGATCGCCCGGTTCGCGAACGGCAGTTACTGATACAAGGGCCGTGTCGTCGGGTCGCGCGATGCGCAACCCGCATAAAAAAACGCCGCAGCCTGTCGGCATGCGGCGCTTTCGGTGTCGCAACGCGATCGGAACCGCGATCAGAAGATCCGGTGGCCGAGCCACCAACCGCCCGCTGCGAACACGGCGGACGCCGGCAGCGTCAGCACCCACGCCCACACGATGTTGCCGGCGACACCCCAGCGCACGGCCGACAGCTTTTGCGTCGCACCGACGCCGACGATCGCACCGGTGATCGTGTGCGTGGTCGATACCGGGATGCCGAGCCACGATGCAATGAACAGCGTCATCGCGCCACCCGTTTCGGCGCAGAACCCGCCGACCGGCTTCAGCTTCGTGATCTTCTGGCCCATCGTGCGGACGATCCGCCAGCCGCCGAACAGCGTGCCGAGACCCATCGACAGGTAGCACGCGCCGATCACCCACGCGGGTGGCGCATCAGAGGTCGCCGACGCATAGCCCGTCGCCATCAGCAGCATCCAGATGATGCCGATCGTCTTTTGCGCATCGTTGCCGCCGTGACCGAGGCTGTACAGCCCGGCCGACAGCAGCTGCAATCTGCGAAAGCGCCGGTCGACCTTGCTCGGCGCGGTGCGGAAGTACAGCCACGACACGCCGAGCATGAACAGCGAACCGAGGATGAAGCCGAGCAGCGGCGAGATGAAGATGAACGCAATGGTCTTCATCAGGCCGTCGATGTTCAGCGATCCCCAGCCCGACTTCGCAAGCGCCGCGCCGACGAGACCGCCGATCAGTGCGTGCGACGAGCTCGACGGAATTCCGTAGTACCAGGTGATCACGTTCCAGCCGATCGCACCGATCAGCGCACCGAACACGACGTAGTGGTCGACGATCCCAGGGTCGATCGTGCCTTTGCCGACGGTCTGCGCGACCTTCAGGTGAAAGATGAAATACGCGATGACGTTGAACACGGCGGCAAATGCCACCGCCTGCTGGGGCTTCAGCACCCCAGTGGACACGACGGTGGCGATCGAGTTCGCCGCGTCGTGAAAGCCGTTCATGAAATCGAATACGAGCGCGACGAGCACGAGCGCCGCGACTATCCATAGTGCGAGTTGTATTGAATGCATCGTGTTCCGCTCAGGCGTTTTCCAGCACGATGCCTTCGATGATGTTCGCAACGTCCTCGCATTTGTCGGTGATCTCTTCGAGCAGCTCGTAGATCGCCTTCAGCTTGATCAGCGTCTTCACGTCGTCTTCTTCGCGGAACAGCTTCGACATCGCCGCGCGCAGTACGCGGTCGGCCTCCGATTCCCAGCGATCGATCTCTTCGCACGACTTCAGGATCTGCGCGGACTGCTTCATGTCCGACAGCAGCGCGACGCCTTGCTGCACGTGCTGCACCGCCTGCGTGACGATGTGCGCGAGCTGGCTCGCCTCCGACGTCACCACGCGCACGTCGTACAGCGACACGGCAGTCGCGACGTCCTCCATCAGGTCGAGGATGTCGTCCATCGTCGTGATCAGCTTGTGGATCTCGTCGCGGTCGAGCGGCGTGATGAACGTCTTGTGGAGCAAGTCGATCACTTCGTGCGTCAACTTGTCGGCGGCCTTTTCGGCCGTTTGCACGTTTTGCTTGTGAATCTCGGCATCGGCGAGATTGTCGATCAGCAGTTCGAGCTCGCGACCCGCAGCAACGAGGTGCTTCGCGTGCGCATTGAAATATTCAAAGAACTTGCCCTCGGTGGGCATGAATCGGCCGAACATGGGATCCCTGGGAGATTTGTCAAATGACTGTCACGAAAATCGGCGACATTGTACCGTTTCCCGTCCGGCACGCGCACGGGACGCGCGCGCGCACGGAGACGGGATACAACGTTTCGTGAAATTGGGGTTTACATCCGGCGTTACTCGCCGTAGAAGGTCTGCGCCCCGGCAAAGTTGTCGAACTTCGTGTATTGACCCAGGAATGTGAGCCGAACGGGCCCGATCGGGCCGTTACGCTGCTTGCCGATGATGATTTCGGCGGTGCCCTTGTCCGGGCTGTCCGGGTTGTAGACTTCGTCCCGGTAGATGAACAGGATCACGTCCGCGTCCTGTTCGATTGCGCCCGATTCCCGCAGGTCCGACATCACCGGGCGCTTGTTCGGCCGCTGTTCGAGGCCGCGGTTCAGCTGCGACAGTGCGATCACCGGCACGTCGAGTTCCTTCGCGAGACTCTTCAGCGAACGGGAAATTTCCGAAATTTCGGTCGCGCGGTTCTCGCCCGACGACGAACCCGACATCAGCTGCAGGTAGTCGACGATGATGAGCCCGAGCTTGCCGCACTGGCGCGCGAGCCGGCGCGCCCGCGAGCGCAGTTCCATCGGGTTCAGGCCGCCCGTCTCGTCGATGAACAGCTGCGCCTCGCTCATCTTCTGCACCGCGTGCGTGAGCTTCGGCCAGTCCTCGTCGGACAGGCGCCCGGTCCGCATCCGGTGCTGGTCGAGACGGCCGATCGAACCGAGCATACGCATCACGAGCTGCGTGCCCGGCATTTCCATCGAGAACACCGCGACCGGCAGACCATATTCCACCGCGACGTATTCGCCGATGTTCATCGAGAAGGCGGTCTTACCCATCGACGGGCGACCCGCCACGATGATCAGCTCGCCGCCGTGCATCCCGGACGTCATCCGATCGAGATCGACGAAGCCCGTCGGCGTACCGGTGACGTCGCTCGGATTCGCGGTGTGATACAGCGTGTCGATCCGCTCGACGACCTGCGTGAGCAGCGGACCGATCTCGAGGAAGCCCTGGTTGCCGCGCGCGCCCTCTTCGGCGATCGAGAACACCTTCGATTCCGCCTCGTCGAGCAGCTGGCGGACTTCCTTGCCCTGCGGATTGAACGCATCGGCGGAAATCTCGTCGGCCACCGACACGAGCCGGCGCAGCACCGCACGGTCGCGCACGATTTCCGCATAGCGGCGGATGTTCGCCGCGCTCGGCGTGTTCTGTGCAAGCGCGTTCAGGTACGCGAGCCCGCCGACATCGTCCGCCTTGCCCGACGTGCTCAGCGCCTCGTACACGGTCACCACGTCGGCCGGCCGCGTCGCCGCGATCAGTCGGCCGATATGCTCGAAGATGATCCGGTGGTCGTAGCGGTAGAAATCGCCCTGCGACAGATAGTCGGCGATCCGGTCCCATGCCGCGTTGTCGAGCAACAGGCCGCCCAGCACCGACTGCTCGGCTTCTACCGAGTGCGGCGGGACTTTCAGCGATTCGATTTGATGATCTTGCGGCGCATTCATGGGTTGGGATTATCGCGAATCAGGAGCCGAGGCGCCAGACGGTCGACAGAAATTGACGGGCAACAAAAAAGGCAGGCCCCGGTTACCCGGGCGCCTGCCCTTCATCCGGGCGGCGGGAGCCGCCCGGCAAGACTGCGTGTCGCTTACGCGTGGTCGCCGATCACGTTGACCGTGACGTCGACGACGACGTCCGTGTGCAGCGCGACCTGGACAGCGTGCTCGCCGATCATCTTCAGCGGGCCTTCCGGCAGGCGAACCTGCGCCTTCTCGACGTCGTAGCCTGCCTTCTTCAGCAGTTCAGCGATGTCTGCGTTCGTGACCGAGCCGAACAGACGGCCGTCGACGCCCGACTTCTGCGTGATTTCGAACGACTGGCCTGCCAGCTTCTCGCCGACTGCCTGCGAAGCTGCCAGCTTTTCAGCGGCAATCTTCTCGAGCTCTGCGCGACGCACTTCGAATTCAGCGATCGCTTCCTTCGTTGCGCGGCGAGCCTTGCGGTTCGGGATCAGGAAGTTGCGTGCGTAACCGTCCTTGACCTTGACGATATCGCCGAGGTTGCCCAGATTGGCGACTTTTTCCAACAGAATGATTTGCATTCGAATTCTCCTTATTGCGTCGCCGGGTTACGCCTTGTGCTGATCGGTGTACGGCAGCAGCGCGAGGAAACGCGCACGCTTGATTGCCGTATCGAGCTGACGCTGATAGTGCGACTTCGTACCCGTCAGGCGAGCCGGCGTGATCTTGCCGTTTTCGCCGATGAAGTCCTTCAGCGTATCCGTGTCCTTGTAGTCGATCTGCTCGACGCCGGCTGCCGTGAAGCGGCAGAACTTCTTGCGCTTGAAGAGCGGGTTTTGTTGCTGACGACGCTTGTCGAATTTCTTACCAGTGGGGCGGGCCATGTTCAGTCCTTTCCAATGTCCTGCAATGCTGTGATGTGAAACACCAAGGTGCGCGCGTTGCGGCTCTTCTTTGCCAGGAAGCCCGTGAACAGCGTCTCGACGCCCATTTCACGGCTTTCCAGCCTGCCGCTCGCCTCTCCGGCCGCCACCGCCTCGATCGTCATTTCGACCTGACGGGGAATACCGGCTTCGACGACTTCCGTGCGGTGATGCAATGTCGCGCTTGCGATCGGAACGCCGGCGGGGGTGTACCGCACCGGTGTGCGCTCGACGACGCTCGCGGTCAATTGCAGCCTGTTCACGTGAGTGGCGTGCTCCTTGATGGCTTAACGGCTAAAAGCTTAAGCCTGCGCTTCGGTCGGCTGAGCTGCAGCCGCCTTCTTGGCTTCTTCGCGCTGAACTTCCTTCATCATCGGCGACGGGCCGGTCTCGGCCTTCTTCATCTTGACGATGAGGTGACGCAGCACGGCGTCGTTGAACTTGAACGCGTGTTCGAGTTCGTCGAGCGTCGTCTGGTCGCACTCGATGTTCATGCAGACGTAGTGAGCCTTCGCGAGTTTCTCGATCATGTAGGCCAGCTGGCGACGGCCCCAGTCTTCGACGCGGTGGATCTGGCCACCGTGCGACGTGATCGTGGTCTTGTAACGCTCGATCATCGCGGGCACTTGCTCGCTCTGATCGGGGTGCACGATGAATACGATTTCGTAATGACGCATTACACACTCCTTGTGGATTAAAGCCACCCGGGCGTCTGAACCGGTGTGGCAAGTGAGAAGCCGAAGATTCTAACCCGGATGCGGAGCGCGTGCAAGGTTCATGCAGGTTTCGCGATGCGATTCGGCCGTGTTTTCAACGACTTGAACCCGACCGATCGGGGGCGACCGGCGGTCGGCGCGGCGGTCCAGCATTCAGGTGGCACGCCGGCCGCGCGGATCGAGATGGGGTCGCAACCCGCGCTGCACGGCCATTCGCGCAGTGATCCGCGCAATCATTCGGTTCGCGGCGCCCCGAGGTGCGCGTCCAGCGCCGACCTGAACGCCGCGAGCGCGGACGGTTCGGCATCGGTCACGGCCCACCACGTCATCCCGGCCGCGTCCCAGCGGTCGAGCGCGTAACCCTGCGACACGGTCGCATACGGCGCCGACGCGGCGCCCAGCCCGGCCGGCCGGACGTAGACGTCGATCACGTGCTGCCGGTAGCGGTACACGAGCACCGCGACACGTCGTTGCCCGACGTAGTCGAGCCGGCCGCCCGCGAGCACGAAGCCGCTCGCGGCGAGGTCGACGACGGGCGGCGCATAGTCGAGCCGCCCGTTGAACCACGGCTTCACCGTATGCCGGTCGGTCGAAATCACGTCGATGTCGCGCGCCGACAGGCCGGCCCGCACGTGGCTCGCGACGAGTTCGTCGATGGTGCGGTCGGTGGCCGCGCGGTGTGCGGACAGCGTCATCCCCGCGCCCGCCGCGAGCGCGATCATCAGCGCAACGCCCCAGCCGAGGCCCGGCAGCGCCACGGCGC